>NZ_SDIG01000031.1:0-54449 GCF_004122755.1 Streptomyces sp. TM32 | reverse complement strand
ACACCGGAGACCGCCCCCCACCCCGGCGGCCCCAGCGGCCCGGCCGGGGCCGCCCGGGCCGCTGGGGCCGCCGGGGTGGGGGGCGGTCTCCGGTGTGGTGGGCTCCTCCGGCCGCGCTCCCGGTTGCGGCGCCACCTGGGTGGGGTCGTGCGGGTGGCCGGAGAGCGGGCCCGACGGTGGCCCTGTCGGGTGACTGTCCGGCGGCGGTGAAGAAGTCACGGGTGGCCCTTCCGACGCGTGTGGGCCATCCGGCTATGCGAATTTTGCCCGTGTTTGTCGATGTCAAGGACATTGTGTGCCCGGGTTCGGTACGGTCCGCAAGCGGGGCGGTACACAGGGTGCTTACGGTGGTGGGGACCGCCGTCCACGCGGGCACGGCACCGCGTCGCGCGCTCCGCGGCGGAGCGTCACGGCGCCTCGTGCGCGGCCGTGACGGCGCCCACCCGGCGGACCGCCTGCAAGGGCGGTCCCGTACCGGCAGGAGAGAGCTTGAGCCAGCTGCGAGGCACCACGTCGGCCGGTCCCCCCGGCCCGGTATCCGCCCACCGCGCCCCGCCCGAGGTCCGGGCCTGGGCACACGCGCTCGGGACGGCGGTGGCGGGCATCGTCACGATGATCGTGATCGCCACGCTCGGCCTGTGGGCGGCCGGCGCCGCGGACCTCCCCGGCGGGGCGTTCCCCTCGGTGGTCGCGGCCACGGTGGTGGTCGCCGCCGGCGGCTCGGTCGGCCTGTCCGGCGACGTCGGAGCCCTCGCCCGGGCCCATGCGAACCTCGACGCCGTACCGCTGTCGGTCACGCTCGCCGGGGCGCTGGTGACCGCCGCCGTCTTCCTGCTGCCGCTGCGCCACCGGGCGGTGGCCGGCACCGGGGAGCTGCTCGGCCGGATCGGCCGTACGGCGGTGTGCTGGCTGGTGCTTCTGCTGCTGCTCGCGCTCGCGGCCGCGCACGACTTCCGGATCTCGGTGGGCAACGACCTCGCCGACCAGCTCGGCGCCGAGCTGGGCGCCACCCCCGTCATCGGCTTCCGCGCCGACCTGCCCGCGACGCTCGGTGTCGGGCTGCTCTGGGTGCTGGCGCTGCTCGTGCTGACCTTCCTCATCTCGCGCCGCGCCCCGCTCTCCCCGCGGCTGCTGCACTTCCAGGACTCGGTACGGCCCCCCGCCTTCGCGATGCTGCTGACCCTGCTCACCTATGCCGCGATCGGGCTGGTCATCGGCATCGTCGAGCTCTTCACCCGGGGGGATCCGGCACGGACCTTCGCCGTCATCTTCCTCGGGCTGCCCAACCTGGCCTGGATGGCGCTGGGCATCGGCACCGGCGGTGGCTGGGTGGGGCACGTCGACAAGGCCATCGGGCTCCCCGTGCCGCCCGCCCTCGACCAGGTGCTGCGCACCCGCGGGCAGCGGACCCTGGACCTCGGTTCGCTCGCCGCGCACGACGGCCGGGTCTGGCTGCTGGTGGCGGTGGCGGCCGTGGTGCTGCTCGCGGTCGCCTTCCGCGCGGCCGTGCGCTCCCCGGCCCGGCGGCCGGCCTGGCGGCACGCCGTCGAGATGGCCGTGGCGCTGGCGCTCACCCTGTTCACCGTCGGACTGCTCACCCGGATCTCCGCCAGCTTCGGCCTCTCCGTGATCGGCGTCGGCGACCTCGGGGGCGGCCTGGGCAATGGGGTCACCCTGGAACCGCAACTCCTGCGCCTGGTGGGGGTGGGCCTCCTGTGGGGGCTGGTCACCGGCTTCCTCGGCAGCCTGCTGGCGCGGCGGGTACGGCACCCGGGCGAGGTACCGGCACCACAGCGCCCACCGGAACCCTGACCTCACACCGCCGGTGGCTGCCCCGCGCGGCCCGGGAACACCGGGGTGGCCCAGCGCGGGGGCGGCGGGGGCGCCGCGCTGCGCCGGCCGCCCGGGTCCGCCCGGGCGTCCACCTGCGTCACGGGATGCGCCCGGGCAGCACCCACCGCTGCCCCGGGACCCGCGGTCCGACCGGCCGCACGCAGCGCCGCCACGAAGCCCCGGCAGGTCTCGTAGCGGTCCTCGGGCGCCTTGGCCAGTGCCTGGGCGAACACCGCGTCGACGGACTCCGGCAGATCCGTCCGCTGCCGGGTCGGGGGCGGCGGCGGATCGTACTGGTGCGCCCACAACAGCGCCATGTCGTCGTCGCGCCGGAAGGGCGGTGCCCCGGTCAGCATTTCGAAGAGGACGCAGGCCAGGCTGTAGACGTCGCAGCGGCCGTCCACCGGGCGGCCCGAGATCTGCTCCGGCGCCACATAGTCCAGGGTGCCGACGAACTGGCCGACGCTGGTGAACCCGGTCAGCGACAGGGACTTCTTCGTCAGCCCGAAGTCGGTGAGGTAGGCGTGCTCGGGGCGGTCGCTGTCGGTGCCCTCGGCGATCAGGATGTTGCCCGGCTTGACGTCCCGGTGCACCAGGTCGTGCGCATGGGCCGCGTCCAGCGCCGAGGCCACCTGGAGGGCGATCCGGCAGGCGGTCTCCAGCGGGAGCGGCCCGTCGCGGTCGAGCAGCGCCCGCAGATCCCGCCCCTCGACGTAGCGCATCGCGATGTAGAGCACGCCCTCGGTCTCCCCGGCCTCGAAGACCGGCACGATGTGCGGGTGGTCGATCGCCGCGGCCACCCGCGACTCATGGGCGAAGCGCTGCCGGAAGGTGTCGTTCCGGGCGAGCTCGGGCGCCAGCAGCTTGACCGCCACGGTGCGGCCCAGCCGCAGATCCTCCGCCCGGTAGACCACGGCCATCCCGCCCCGGCCGATCTCGTCCTGGAGCAGATATCCGGCGAGTTGCCGCCCGCGCATCGCGGGGGCGGACGTGGCACGCTCCTGGCCCGGGCCGGCCGCTTCCTGCTCGCCGTTCACCGGAGGTCACCCGCGTCCGGCGGCCGGCGGCGGCCCGCCGGGGTCCATGGCCCGGGTCCGGTCGGGGTCCGGCGGAGGAGGCCCGTCCGGCGGCCCCGCGGGGCCGGGGTCCGTACCGGACGCGGCGTCCCCGGAAACGGTGCCGGATGCGGGCCCGGCGGGCTTCTGCGCCGGATCCGCCGCGCCCTCCGGCCGGTCCGTCGCGCCCGTTGGCTCGTCCACCGCGCCCGTCGGCCCGTCAGCCGCGCCCTCCTCCGCCCCGTACGTCGCGTCCGGCGCGTCCCGCCCGCCGGAGCCCGGCTCCGGCGGCTTCTGCGCTCCCGGCCGTGAGGAGGGCTTCGACGCCACGGCGTACGTCTGCAACGACACCCCGTCGCAATAGCACCAGCGCTCGTGCCGGGCGTCGTACAGCCAGACCGCATCGCCGTCCACGACCACCCCCAGCCGCTTGCCCCGGGTGCGCCGGGTGAACGACTCGCCGTCCAACTGCCCGGCTGCCAGCTCCTCCACGAGGTGCCGGTACCGGCTCAGCTCCTCCTCCGCCGCGCCCAGCAGCGGCCGGGGGTCCGCGGTCCGGGCGGCGGGCTGTGCGGCGGCCGGCGGTTCGCGCGGGACGGACAGCAGCAGCCGGCCGTCCACCCAGGTCGACCAGCCGTTGGAGCACAGTGCCAGGGCCCAGTCGCCCCGGCGGTCGACGACTTGGACCGGCAGCAGCGGGTCGAGCGGCGAGGACGGGCGGGTGGTGTCCGGGGCCGCCCAGGTCGCCATCCCCTCCGGTGGGACGACATGGCTGGGGAGGAACTCGGGCGAGGTCATCGGCGGCTCCCGGGCGCTACTCACGCATGATCTCGGGCTCGTGCCGCCGCAGCAGCCTGAGCACCACGAAGCCGAGGATCAGCGAGAGCACGATCATCATGCCCATGTCCAGCAGCCAGATCCCCGCGGAGTGCTGGAACAGCGGGTCGGTGGTGCTTGCCTGCGGTACGAGATGGTGCAGATCGATGGTGCCCGCCATGGCGCCGAGCGCCCACCGGGACGGCACCAGCCACGACAGCTGCTCCAGCACCGGCACGCCGGTCAGTTTCAGCAGCGCACCGCAGAACACGACCTGGACGATCGCGAGGAGGACCAGCAGCGGCATGGTGACCTCCTCCTTCCGCACCAGCGCGGACACGAACAGGCCGAGCATCATGGCGGTGAAGGCCAACAGGGCCACCGCCAGGGTGATTTCGAGCAGCGGCGGCAGCAACACGCCCTTGCCGCCCGGTGCGTTCAGTTTGACGCCGAACAGCGCCACCAGGGTCAGCACCACGGCCTGGACGATCGTGATCGACCCCAGTACCAGCACCTTGGACATCAGATACGCCGAGCGGGACAGGCCGACGGCTCTCTCCCGTTGATAGATCGTCCGCTCCTTGACCAGTTCCCGTACCGCGTTGGCGGCGCCGGTCAACACCGCTCCGACACACAGGATCAGCAGGGCGTTGATGGCGCCCGCCCCCTCGGCGAGCGAGGACCCGGCCAGGGCGTGCGCCATCGCCCCCATCACGAACGGCAGCGCCACCATGATGACCAGGAAGGTCCGGTCGGCGGACAGCGCCGCCGCATAGCGCCGGACCAGCGTGTGCAGCTGTTTGCCCCAGCTCTGTGCCTTGGGCGCGGACACCGGCCCCCGCGGCGCCTCCGGGGCGCGCGGCGGCTGGTGGGACTCCATCGCGATGTAGCGGCGGTGCTGCGGCGAGGCGCGGAACTCGCCCGCCCAGTCACGGTCCCGGTCGTTCTCGAACGCCTCGAACGCCTCCGGCCACTGCGTGTACCCGAAGTAGCGCAGCGCCTCCTGCGGCGGCCCGTAGTAGGCGATCGTGCCGCCCGGCGCCAGGATCAGCAGCCGGTCGCAGACATCGAGGCTCAGCACGCTGTGGGTGACGACGATGACGGTACGGCCGTCGTCCGCGAGGCCGCGCAGCATATGCATGACGGAGCGGTCCATTCCGGGGTCGAGCCCGGAGGTCGGTTCGTCGAGGAAGAGCAGCGACGGTTTCGTCAGCAGCTCCAGCGCGACGCTCACCCGCTTGCGCTGGCCGCCCGAGAGGCTGTGGATCGGCTGCTTGACCCGCTGGTCGAGGCCCAGTTCATGGATCACCTCGTCGACCCGCGCCTGCCGCTCGGCCTTCGCGGTGTCCTCGGGGAAGCGCAGCTGCGCGGCATAGCCGAGCGCCCGGCGCACGGTCAGCTGAAGATGCAGGATGTCGTCCTGCGGGACCAGCCCGATGCGCTGGCGCAGCTCGGCGTAGTCGCGGTAGAGGTCACGGCCGTCGTAGAGCACCGTGCCGTCGTCCGCGGGGTGCAGTCCGGTCAGCGCGTTGAGCAGCGTCGACTTGCCCGCGCCGCTCGGTCCGACCACGGCGAGCAGCGACTTCTCACCCACCGGGAACGAGACCTTGTCCAGCAGCGTCTTGCGGCCCTTGTCGACGCGTACGGCCAGGTCCTGCACGTCCAGTGACACCTCGCCGGTGTCGACGAACTCCTGGAGTTCGTCGCCGACCAGGGCGAACGCGGAGTGCCCGATACCGACGATGTCGCCGGGGATCATCGGGGCCCGGTCCACCGGCTGGCCGTTGAGGTAGGTGCCGTTGTGGCTGTCCAGGTCGACGATCTCGAAACCGTCCGGGCCCGCGCGCAGCTCCGCGTGCCGCCGGGAGACCGTGAGGTCGTCGACGACCATGTCGTTGTCGCTCGCGCGGCCGATCCGGGTGGTCCGGGCGGCCGGCAGCGGCCGCACCGCACTGGGCCGGCGGAAGGTGCTGGTGCCCGCGGGGTGGGAGACGGCCGAGGGCCGCTCGACCCGGGTCGGGCGGGGCGGCACGGAGAGCACCGCGCACGGCCCGTCGGCGGGGTTGCCGAACCGGATCACGCTGCCGGGCCCGACCCCGGACTCCTGCACCCGCCGCCCGTCGGCGTAGGTGCCGTTGGTGCTGCCCTCGTCCTCAACGGTCCAGTGCCCGGCCTTGGCCCGGAGCACCGCGTGATGCCAGGAGACCCGGGCGTCGCTCAGCACGACCTCGCTCGCGGGGTCCCGTCCGACGTGGTAGACGCGGCCGGGGTCCATCACCTGGGTGCCGCCGTCGGACTCCACGACGAGCTCCGGCGCGGTGGGCGCGTCCTGCCACTCGGCCATACCAGAATTTTACGGCGGAGGGACCGGCTCCGCCTCTTCGCGCGGCGGCACCGCGGCCCACAAAGACCCTACCCAAAACGGCATTTCGCGACATGATCCCCCTTTATTGCGAGCGCATACGACCGGTTACTCGCGAGAATGGGCACAGGTCAACTAGGGTGAGCGATCCGATTGGCCGCACTTTCAAATTCCATGGAAATGCCGGAATTTGTTGCACTGATCGAAGGAAGTCCTGTCGAACCAGGACGACAAGTACAGCGCAGGGCTGCGTGGTGCCGGCAACACCGCAGAGCGTCGGCTTTGTAGGACCCAGCCGGCCCGTCCGTCCTCCGTGGTACGGCGGTGCCGGTCCCTTCTTATTCACCTACCTCCTGAAGGCAAGGCAGAGATGGCACGAGTCTCCCGACACGACCCCGAGCAGATCTCCCGCGACGGCACGCACCCGGTCGACGAGGTGCTCCCGGTCGGCAAGCTCACGCTCTACGGATTCCAGCACGTCCTCGCCTTTTACGCGGGCGCGGTGATCGTCCCGATCATCCTCGGGAACGCCCTCGGCCTGTCCCACGAACAGCTGGTCTACCTGATCAATGCGGACCTGCTGACCTGCGGTATCGCCTCGATCATCCAGGCCCTGGGCATCTGGAAGATCGGCGCCAGGCTGCCGTTGGTCCAGGGCGTCACCTTCACCGCCGTCTCGCCGATGATCGCGATCGGCCTGGGGGCCGGCGGCGGCACCGCCGGACTGCTCGTCGTCTACGGCGCGGTGATCACGGCAGGCATAGCGACCTTCCTCTTCGCGCCGTTCTTCAGCAAGCTGGTGAAGTACTTCCCGCCGGTCGTCATCGGCACGATCCTCACCATCATCGGCCTCACCCTGATCCCGCAGGGCCTCAAGGACGCCGCCGGCGGTGCGAAGCTGATCGGACACCCCGAATTCGGCGATCTCAAGAACCTCGGATACGCGCTGGGGACCCTGCTGTTCATCCTGCTCGTGGTGCGGCTGGGGAAGCCGTATCTCAGCAGCCTCGCCGTATTGCTCGGCCTGGTCGCCGGCACGGCGGTCGCCTGGTTCTTCGGCGACGCGGATTTCGGCGCGGTGAAGGATTCCGCCTGGTTCGGCGTCAGCACGCCATTCCACTACGGAATGCCGAAGTTCGAGCTCTTCCCGATCATCGCCATGCTCGTCGTCATGCTGATCACCATGGTGGAGACCACCGGCGACGTCTACGCCATCGGGGAGATCACCCGTAAGCGGATCGACAACACCACCGTCGCCAGCGCCCTGCGCGCGGACGGTATCGCCACCGTTCTGGGCGGGGTGCTCAACTCCTTTCCGTACGTGGCATTTGCGGAAAACATCGGCCTGGTGCGGATGTCGAAGGTCATGAGCCGGTTCGTGGTGGTCGCGGCCGGCTTCTTCATGATCGTGATGGGGCTGCTGCCCAAGGCGGGCAGCGTGGTGGCCGCGATTCCGCATCCGGTGCTCGGCGGCGCCGCGATCGCGATGTTCGGCATGGTCGCCACGGTCGGTATCCAGATCCTGGGCAAGGTGGATCTGCGCGAGGAGCGCAATGCGCTGATCCTGGCGGTCAGCTTCGCCGCCTCGCTGCTGCCGACCGCGGTCGAGCCGTTCTTCCAGCGGATGCCGGAGGACGTCCGGGCGGTCCTCGACAGCGGGATCACCCTCGGCAGTCTGACCGCCGTGCTGCTGAACCTCTTCTTCAACGTCTTCACCCGCCGCAGGACGATGGAGATCGACTGGGACGAGATCGCGGCCGACGAACCGGACGAAGCGCCCGGGCCCATGGATGCCCACGCGCCCGCGGAGCCGTACGCGCCGGCCGACCCTTACGGTCCGCACGGAGCCCCGGCGCCGAACACCCCGGGCGGCCCGCAGTACCCGCCGCACCCGCAGAGCCCCCAGTGGGGTCCGTCCGGCCAGGGTCACTGAGTCCGCCGACGGCCGCGGGCGGGGCGGGACCTGGCAACACGTCCCGCCCCGCCCGAGTCCGCCCGCCCGCCTCCGGTGCCCCGTGCTGTCCCGTCAGTGCGTGGGCACGGTGTGGAACGGCGGTGCCTCGCCCGCGTCCCCGATCAGCTCCCAGAAGTGGTCCACCAGCCGGCGCAGATACGCCGAACGCTCGGCCGCGACCTCCTTGAGGCGGGCGTCGGCGCTCCGCGCCACGACATGCCCCATGTAGCGCTCGGAGAACTCCGCGAACTCCGCATGCATCGTGCGCAGGGCGTCGCTCACCCGGGTCTTGTTCAGCGTGGTGATCGTGGCGACCGGGCCGACGTGCGACTTCCAGCGCCCGTCGATGGCCGTCCGCAGATGCCCGGTCAGCTCCTCGTTGTGCCCCATCACCGCGATCAGCTTGCGCAGCGACAGCCCGAGCGCGTCCACCAGCGCCTTGGTCTGCCGGTAGTCGCCCGTCCACTGCTGTGCCTCCTCGGCCGCCCGGTATCGGGCCGGGTCCATGCCGATCAGCTGCGACAGGCGCTCCACGCTCAGCTGGCGGGCCATCCGGTGTTCGGCCAGGGTCCGCGGCTCGACGCCCATCAGCACGGTCGGCGGGCACCACAGGACATCGGCCAGGGCGAACAGCTGCGGCTCGGTGGGGAGCTGGGAGCCGTACTCCCAGGCGTCGACGAGCTCGGGGCGTACCGGCGCTCCGCATGCCGTCATGGCCTGGGCCACCTGAGCCGTGCTCAGGCCCACCCGGGCCCGCGCGGATCTGGCCTCTGCGGGGGAAAAGGGAGTGCTGTACACGTTCGGGACACCTCGCTGCACCCGGCGGACGAAGGGTGCTTGGGGGACTGGAGATGGAGGAACATCCAGGAGCGGGCAGATTAACAGATGGTCCATACGTACGAATCTCCAGTTCGCCCTTCGGATTGAAGGCGTCACGGGCCTTGAAGATCGGGGTGCGGGGGATGTGCGCTATCTGTCCGATTTCATGCCTCAACTCGCTTACCGGGTATAGCCGATGGCTCGTCATTTACCGGGCGGTAGCGATTCTTGGGACCGGCAGCAGCTGGCTCCCGCCACGGCCGCTCAGTCGGCCAGGAGTTCCAGATCCAGCCGGCCGATGCGCTCGGCGTCGGCGAGCAGTTCGATGGCGACGACCCGGCCGTCCCGGATGGTGAATCCGAAGACGACCCGGGGGGTGCCGCCCGGGGCCCAGACGAGTCCCGCGGTGCCACCGATGAGCGCCGGCTGTGCGGCCTCGGCCCGTCCCACGAAGGCCTCGGCCACCGCCGCCGCCCCGTGCGCCGGGCCCGCCCCCGCCAGCGCGGCCGCGGCGTCGGTGCTCAGCTCCGCCTCCGGGTCGAGCAGCGCCAGCAGCGTCCCGAAGTCCCCGCCGCGCGCGGCCGCGAGAAAGGCCTCGACGGCCTCGCGCTGGCGGGCGACATCGGTCTCGGGAAGGCCGGGCACGCCGCGCACCCGGCGGCGGGCCCGGTCCGCGAGCTGCCGGGTCGCGGCCGGGGTGCGCTCGACGACCGGGGCGATCTCGTCGTACGGCACGGCGAACATGTCGTGCAGCACGAACGCCAGCCGTTCGGCGGGCGCCAGCGTGTCCAGGACGACGAGCAGCGCGAGGCCGACGGAATCGGCGAGCACCGCCTGCCGTGCGGGCCCGGTGGCCTCGTCGGCCGCGGGCCCCGCGGCCGTCTCCGTCCGGTGCGCCTCCCCGGGGTCCTGCCGCCGGGTGGCGCGCGAGCGCAGCATGTCGAGCGACACCCGCGCGACGACCGTGGTGAGCCGGCCGCCGAGGTTCTCCACCTCATCGGCGCCGGAGCGGCTCAGCCGCAGCCAGGCCTCCTGGACGGCGTCCTCCGCCTCGCCGGTCGAGCCGAGCGCCCGGTAGGCCACCGCCCGCATCCGGGGGCGGTACCGCTCGAACCGCTCCGCCGGCAGGTCCTGCTCGTCCATCGGTCACCCGTCCCTCGTCCGTCGTGGTGGCGTGCCGGAGACGTGACCCGTGGGGCAGAGCCGGTGTGACCCCCGAGCGTCAGGCTGCCACGCAGCGGGGTGCGCCGCCCGTCACCGGCGAGGTGTGGCGAGGCGGGCCCGTGCGGGGTGTGGCGAGGCGGGCCCCTGCGGAGCCGCGGTGTCCGGCCGGCGGCTCGCAGGGGTCGGCGGGTGCCCCAACGCCCGTATCAGAACTCGGAGTTGGCGAACCAGCGGGCCAGCAACTCCTCGTCGCCGGCGGTCTCGACGGCGTCTGCGCTGCGGTCGAGGCGGCCGTACAGGAGGAGCAGCAGATCCGCGGCGGGTGCCTCGACACCGGCGTCCGCGGAGTCGGGGGCCGCGGCCTCCGGGGCGAGGCCGAAGCCGTCGTGCCGCAGGCGGACCAGCCAGTCGCCGGCCGTGTCCGTGCACCGGAAGCGGAGGGTCTCGCCGTTGCCGCGCAGGTGCGCCACCTTGGGGGCGAAGGAGGCCGCGAACGGCAGATTGACCAGGAACTCGTCCACGCCGTCGGCCGCGAGTACGGGATCGATCACCGGCCGGAGACCGACGGCACGCTCCGCGTCGGTGCGGTGCACCAGCGTCTCGAACAGCATCCGCCGCATCCAGAACCGGGCGTGCGGGTCGGCACCCCAGGCCCACATCGGGGCGTCCGGGTCTGTCCCGGCGAAGGCATCGGCGGCCTCCGCCGCACTCGCCGTCAGCCAGCCGGCCCAGCCGCTGTCGTCCGCGGGCAGCCGCAACTCCACCTCGCGGCTGCGCGGAGGCTCCTGGACCCGCCGGCGCAGCAGGAGCGAGAACAGCCGCTGCACGCTCCCGGTGTGACGGACCAGGTCCCGGAGCGTCCACTCGGGGCAGCCGGGCACCGGGACCGACAGGTCCGCGCCGTCCAGTGCCGCCACGAACCGCGCGGTCTGTGTCGCGACGGCGTCGCGGTGCACGGCTGGGGCGACGGCCGCCCGGCCCGGGGTGTCCGACGGGTTCATGGGCGCTGCTCTTCCGCTCGCTGCGGCCCGGCGACCGGACCGCCGGGCCTGTGCGCGCAGCCTGTCACAACCGGCCGGGGAGGGGACGAGCGGCCACCCGGTGGGCAGGTGGCCGCCAATACCGTCGCCACCGGCACCGTCCGCCGGGTCAGCCGACGTGGACCCGCGGGCGCCGGGCCGGGTCGGGCTCGGCGCGGCGGAGGACCTCCCGGGCGACCGGCGCGACCTCGCCGTCACCGAAGACCAGGAAGCGCAGCAGATGGCTGACCGGATGGCCCTCGGTCCAGTTGAAGTAGATGTGCGGCACCTGGCCGGTGTGCTCGCGCAGCTGCATCAGCACGGCCGCGATGGTGTTCGCCACGCCGGCGCCCTCGACCCGCAGGATCTGCGCCCCGTACCGCTCCTCGCCCCGGACGTGCAGGTCCGTGGTGAAGTCCGAGGAGTCCCGGACCGTCACCTCCAGGAACAGCACCGGCCGGCCGTCGGGGATATGGGTCTCCTCGCGCTGGCTGTACTCCTTCTCCCGGTACTCCGCCGCGTCCCGCTCATCGGGCTCGTTGGCGATCAGCCGCAGCGGACCGGCCGCCAGCGCGGTGTCGATCAGCCGCTGTGCCGTTTCGTCGAAGTCGACCTGTACGGCGCGCAGTTCGAAGGCCCGGTGGACCCGCGAGGCGAACGAGGTCAGCAGGATGCCGAGGATGAACAGCAAGGCGATCTTCAGACCGTCCGGCCGCTCGATGACATTGGTGACCAGGGTGTAGCCGAAGACCAGGGTGATGGCGCCGAACCCGACGGTGGCCGCGCGCAGCCGCCGGTGGCGGGCGGCGACGGTGGAGGCGAACGACGCCGAGAGCATCAGCACCAGCACGCCGGTGGCGTAGGCACCGCTCTGGTCGTCGACGCTCGCGTTGAAGAAGAAGGTGATGCCGAAGGCGGTGGCCAGGAAGATGAGCACCAGCGGACGCACCGCCCGGGTCCACTCCGGTGCCATGCCGTAGCGCGGCAGATAGCGCGGTACGAGGTTGAGCAGTCCGGCCATCGCCGAGGCGCCGGCGAACCAGAGGATGGCGATGGTGGAGATGTCGTAGACGGTGCCGAAGCCCTCGCCGAGGTACTGGTGCGCCAGATACGCCAGCGCCCGCCCGTTGGCCGCGCCGCCGGTGTCGAACTCCTTCTGCGGAATGAGCAGGGTGGTCGCCAGGCTCGACAGCAGCAGGAAGCCGCTCATGACCAGCGCCGCGGTGGTCAGCAGCCGGCGGGTGCCGCGGATCCGGCCGGCCGGGCGCGCGGGGGTGTCGGCGGCGTCGCCCCGGATCTGCGGCATGACGGCGACACCCGTCTCGAAGCCGGACATGCCCAACGCCAGCTTGGGGAAGACCAGCAGCGCCACCCCGACGATCGCCAGCGGCGAGGAGTGCCCGGCGGTCAGCGTGCCCCACCAGTTGTCGATCACCACCGGGTGCGACAGCACGTGCCAGGCCGCGGTGCCCAGGACGACGACGTTCAGCGTCAGATAGACCCCGACCAGACCGACGGCTATGCCTATCGCCTCACGGAAACCCTTGAGGAAGACCGCGCCCAGGGCGGCCAGCAGCAGCAAGGTGATCCACAGGTTCGCGCCGTGCAGCAGGGGAGGGGCGAACGGGTTCTCCACGACGTGCGCCGAGGCGTCCGCGGCCGACAGCGTCATGGTGATGATGAAGTCCGTGGCGGCGAACCCCAGCAGCACCAGCACCAGCAGCTTGCCCGCCCACCAGGGCAGCAGCCGCTCCAGCATGGCGATCGAACCCTCGCCGTTCGGGCTCTCCTTGGCGACCCTGCGGTACACCGGGAGGGCGCCGAGCAGGGTCAGCGCGATCAGGACGAGGGTGGCGAACGGTGAGAGCACCCCGGCCGCCAGCGCGGCGATGCCCGGCTGATAGCCCAGGGTCGAGAAGTAGTCGACACCCGTGAGGCACATCACGCGCCACCAGGAGTGCCCCTTGTGCTCTGCCGGCGGGGTGCCGTGCGGCCCGGGGTGGCGGGCGGCCTGACTGCTCAGCCCGTCCAGCAGCCAGGCACGCCACCGCCGGGAGGCGGGGGCAGGGGGCGTGGGGTCCGCCTGGACAGTGGTGGTCATGTGGGCACGTCCTGCCGATCTCTTCGGTCGTCGGATTTGGGCAACGAGCAGCGAGTATGCATCACCGTGGGGGCGGTGTCGCCGGTTGCCCCGCCCCAGACGACATGCTCGGCGTCAAGAAAGCGTTAGGACGACGTCAGGAAGCGTCTGTGGTCCGTACGTACGGCGTTAAGGACCGCGCGGCGACGCTCCCGCCCGCCCTTCGGCGCGCAGTCTGGCGGCAGGGTCCACCGCGGGTCCACCGGACCGCACCGGTCCGCCGCAGGGGCCGCAGCTGGAGGTGTTCCCCATGGCTCTGCTGCACCGGCCGGCGCCCGCGCGCCGCCCCCTCGCAGTCCGGCGTCCCTTGCCCCGCGCGGCGGCGCGCCCCGCGCGCCCGGCCCACCCGGTGGCACCCGGCCGCACCCTCGCCCGTGACCTCGCCCTGCCGCTCGGCGCGGTGGGAGCGGCGCTCCTGGCGACCGCCCTGATGCTGGCCGGCGGGAGTGCCCCCGCCCCCGTCGCGCCGGCCGCCTTCCTCCTGCTGACGGTGGTGTTCTCCGCGCTCGCCCGGCCGGTTGTGGTGCCCGTGGTGGCCCTGGTGTCCTGGCTGTTCTACGACGGCTTCGTGCTGAACGGGCACTCCGACCTGGCCTTCCGGGCGCAGGACCGGACGGCTCTGCTGATGCTTCTCCTCGCTGCTGCCGCGGGCGCGTGCGGTGCCGCCGCCGTGCGCGCCGTCCGGCGCCGGTCGGCCTGCTGACCATCCGCGCCGGCTGACGTCCGCACCGGCCGCCCGGACCGGTCCGGGCCGTCGCCCGCGCCCCGCGGTGCTGTCTCCGGCGTCGTCGCGTACGACGGACGGGCCGGGTCGTCAGCGCCGGCAGCAGTGGTGGCGGCAACGGGCGACGGCCGTCCGCCGCCGGCGGGACGCGGCCCGCTGCCAGGGGCGCGCGGCCCCCAGGAAACCGAGCCCGATGCCCAGCAGCCAGACGTCCTTCGCCAGCTGAATGCCGTCCTGGGTCGGCCGCAGACTCTTCGGCTGCCGCATCCCCGGCATCCGCAGATACAGCCCGACCAGTCCGCCGGAGAACCCGGTCAGCGCCAGTCCCGCCAGTCGGGTCGGCACGAACGGCGCCAGCAGCGCGCCGCCGACCGCGATCTCGGCGCACGCCAGCAGCCGGGTGAACCGCTCGGCGGGCACCCGGTCCAGGAACGGATAGGCGACGACGGCCATCCCGTGCAGGCCCTCGGAGGTCGCCCGGTCGGCCCGCAGGTGCGACAGCCCGGAGTTGAGGACGAAGGCGCCGGTGGCCAGTCGGGGAGCCACATCTCGCGCTTCGGGCAGGTACACCACAGGAGCCTCCAAGATCAAGTCTTCGGCCCCCTGAACGAGCCTAGCCAGGGGATCACCGGGCTGCATCCGACGACGGCCGTGGCCGACACCCCCGGGCGACCACGGCGGACACCCTCCGGCGACCACGGCGCGACGGGACGGCGCCCGCACCGCCGCCCTCACAACTCGGGCACGTCGCCCCACTGGTCGAGGACGTCGTCGGCCGACTCCGGGCCGGTGGGCGGCCCGCTTCCGTCGAGGGACTGCTCGGTCCAGATGACCTTGCCGCCGGGGGTGTACCGGGTGCCCCAGCGCTGGGCGAACTGGGCGACCAGGAAGAGCCCGCGGCCGCCCTCGTCCGTGGTGGCGGCCCGGCGCAGATGCGGGGAGGCGCTGGTGCCGTCGGAGACCTCGCAGATCAGGCTGCGGTCGTAGAGCAGGCGGACCCGGATCGGCTGGGCGCCGTAGCGGATGGCGTTGGTGAGCAGCTCGCTGAGGATCAGCTCGGTGGTGAACTGGGTCGCGCTCAGCCCCCAGGACTCCAGCATGTCCAGACAGGCCGCCCGGACGGGTGCGACCGCCGCCGGGTCGGAAGCCACCTCCCAGTCGGCGACCCTGGCGGGGTCCAGCAGCCGGGTACGGGCCACCAACAGGGCGATGTCGTCGCTGGGGTGGGCGGGCAGCATCGCGTCGAGGACCGCCGTACAGGTCTGCTCCGGGGTGCGGTCCGCCCCGGCGGCCAGCGCCGTACGGAGCAGCTCCAGACCGGTGCCGATGGCGCGGTCACGGTTCTCCACCAGCCCGTCCGTGTACAGCACCAGCCGGGAGCCCTCGCTCAGGGTGAGCTCCGCGGTCTCCACCGGCACGCTGCCGCCCAGGCCCAGCGGCGGGGAGACGGGGACCTCGGGGAACGCGACGGTGCCGTCGGGGCCGATCACGGCCGGCCCGGGGTGGCCGGCCAGGGCCAGGGTGGTCCGGCCACCCACCGGGTCGTAGATGGCGTACAGACAGGTCGCGCCGGTGATGCCGGTGCGCCCCGCGCCCGCCGGGCCGCCGTCGGTGTGGCCGGGCGGCCCACCCGGCCACAACCCCTCGTCGCCGGGCCCGTCCCCGCCCCCGTCGCCGGTGCCGAGGCCGGCCGCCCGTGCCTCGTCGGTGTCGATATGGCTGACCAGTTCGTCCAGATGGCTGAGCAGCTCGTCGGGCGGCAGATCGAGGGCGGAGAAGTTGTGGACCGCGGTACGCAGCCGGCCCATGGTGGCAGCGGCGTGCAGGCCGTGGCCGACGACATCGCCGACCACCAGTGCCACCCGGGCGCCCGGCAGCGGGATGACGTCGAACCAGTCGCCGCCCACCCCGGCATGGGCCGGCAGATAGCGGTGCGCCACCTCCAGGGCGGACTGCTCGGGCAGGGTCTGGGGCAGCAGACTGCGCTGCAGGGTGACGGCCGTGGTGTGCTCGCGGGTGTAGCGGCGGGCGTTGTCGATCGCGACCGCGGCCCGCGCGGTCAGCTCCTCGGCGAACGCCAGGTCCTCCTCCTCGAAGCGACCGGAGGCCTCGGCCCGCCAGAAGTTGGCGACCCCGAGGATCACGCCCCGCGCCTGGAGCGGTACCGAGATCAGCGACCGGATCCCCCGGTCCAGCACGCGCCGGGCGCCCGCCACGTTCTGCCGCCGCCAGTCGTCCGCCGCGTGCAGATCCCCCACGAGTACCGGCCGTCCGCTCGCCAGCACCTGGGCCATCGGGGTGCCGTCCACCACGGGGAGGGCCTCGCCGACCCGGTAGGCCGCCGTCTCCTCGGGGAGGCCGCGGAGCGCCGTCCGCCGCAGCACCGCGTTCGCCCCGGTCTCCGGTTCGCCGCCGTGCTGCACCGATTCCAGCAGTTCGACGGTGACCACATCGGCGAACCGGGGGACCGCGACGGCCGCCAGTTCCTCGGCGGTGCGCCCCACGTCCAGCGTGGTGCCGATCCGCAGCCCCGCGTCGTAGATCAGCCGCAGCCGCTCCTGGGCCACCCCCGCCCGGCCGGACAACGCCCGCAGCTCGGTGGTGTCCCGCAGCGTCACCACGGTCCCGGCCCGGCCGCTGCGGGGGGCGGTGGGCCGGACGTTGACCGAGAGCAGCCGGTCGCCCGCCAGATGCACCTCGTCGGTCGCGGGCCGTCCCGAGGCCAGCAGGGTGCTCAGCCGCGCCGACAGGCCCAGGTCCGTGACCGGGCGCCGCTCCGCGTCCGCGGGCAGTTCGAGCAGCCGCCGGGCCTCGTCGTTGGCCAGCAGCAGCACCCCGTCACAGCTGATGATCAGTACGCCCTCCCGTACGGCGTGCAGCACCGCGTCGTGGTGGTCGTACATCCGCCGCATCTCGGCCGGATGCAGCCCGTGCGTCTGCCGTCGCAGCCGGTTGCTCACCCATGCCGCCCCGCCGGTGACCAGCAGCAGCGCCCCGGCGGCGGAGCCGAGCAGCAGCGGCAGCTGGCGCTCCGTCCACTCGGCCGCCTGGTGGACGCGGATCGAGACGGAGACCAGCCCGGCGATCGAGCCGTTCTTGGCGCGGACCGGCACCGTGGTGCTCACCGCCCGGCCGACCGACGTGGTGAACGTGGCGGTGTGCGTCTTGCCGTCGAGCGGCGGCCGGTGGGCGACGGGTTTGCCGATCAGGCGGGGATCGGGGTGGGTCCAGCGGATGCCGTCGGGCCGGAGCGCGACGACGAGGTCCGCGCCGGAGGCCTTGCGCGCCGCCTCCGCCGCGGGCTGGAGCTGCGCGGTCGGGTCGGCGGACTGCATGGCGGCGAGGGTGCCCGGCGCATGGGCGAAGGTTTCGGCGCCGACGGCCGAACGCTGCCGGGCCTCCTGGGTACCCGCGCGCTCCGACTGGAAGAAGAGTGCCAGCAGCGCCGCGAGGACCAGCAGCACCGTGAGCGCGAGCTGCAGTACGAACACCTGGCCCGCGACGCTGTGGGCGGTCAGCAGCGCGCGCAGGTGCTGTCCCGGGGAGCGCGACGATCCCGGGGAATCGTCGCGCCCACGCCGGAAAAATTCCCTCATGGCCACATATTTAGCATTACACCCAGTCAGCCGTGACGCCCCCACGTGGTGGCGGTCCGCCGCGGCCGGAAAAACCGGTGGCGCCCCGACCGGCACCGCGTTAGCGTCTGCGGCGTTCGGGACGGCGGCAGTGGCCGCTGTCATCAGCCGTGTGAGCGAACAGGAGGTGAGGACATTGATGACTGCCGTTGCGGTGGGCACTGCCCGCATTCAGGAGTTCCTCAACCCCACCCCTGTGGTCTCCGGCTGACGCAGCTTCATCACGCACATCCGCGCGTGGGCGCGGCGCCGGGGCCCCACCCTCTGAAGGGCCATCCCGTTGTTCGACCTCACCTTCTCCACTGCGCACCCGCTGTCCGCCTATGGCTGGGACCAGGGGTTCGCGGAGAGTTTCGTTCCCTTCGCCGAGCAGGGGTTCCTGCCCGGCCGGATCGTCCGCGTGGACCGCGGGCGGGTGGACGCCGTCGTGCCGGACGGCGACGGCGTCCGGACCGTGCTGGCGGACACCGCGCTGGTGGCCACCGGCGACCCCCTGCGCGTGCCGTGCACCGGGGACTGGGCCGCGCTCGACCTCGGCAACGGCCGGAGCGGAGCCCATGTCGACGGTGTCGTACGGGCGTTGCTGCCGCGCCGTACGGCATTCGTGCGCTCCACGTCCTCGAAGCGGGCCGAGGGCCAGGTACTGGCCACCAACCTCGACCACATCGTCATCTGTGTCTCGCTCGCGGAGCCGCTGGACCTCGGGCGGATCGAGCGGTTCCTGGCGCTGGCGATGTCCAGCGCGTCCGGCGAGGGACCGCTGGACACCTCCGCCCTCGCCCCGGCGGGCGGGGCACAGCCCGTGATCGTGCTGACCAAGGCGGATCTGGCCGGGGCACCCGAGGGCCTCGCCCATCTCGTCACGGATGCCGAATCCGTGGCGCCCGGAGTGCCGGTGCTGGCGGTCAGTTCGGCGACCGGTGACGGGCTCGATGTGCTCCGCGCCGTGCTCGCGGGCGGCACCTCCGTCCTGCTCGGCCGGTCCGGTGCCGGCAAGTCCACCCTGGTCAACGTACTCGTCGGCGAGGAGGTGCAGCTGGTGCAGGCGATCCGCGACCGGGACGGCAAGGGCCGGCACACCACGACCACCCGCGATCTGCGGCCGCTGCCCGGCGGCGGGGTCCTCATCGACACACCGGGGCTGCGCGGCGTCGGGATGTGGGACGCACACACCGGCCTCGCCCGGACGTTCTCGGACGTCGAGGAACTGGCCGAGGAGTGCCGTTTCCACGACTGCGCACACCGCGGCGAACCGGGCTGCGCGGTGCAAGAGGCCATCGACAGCGGCGAGTTGAGCGTCCGTCGGCTGGAGAGTTACCGCAAGCTCCAGCGCGAGAACCAGCGCATCGTGGCGAAGACGGACGCCCGGCTGCGCGCCGAACTCCGCCGGGACTGGAAGCAGAAGCAGGCGCTGGGCCGGCACATGATGGAGCGGAAGCGGGGGCCGCAACGCTGAGACGGCAGTGCGGGGGAGGGGGCCGGTGCCGTCCCTCCCCCGAGAGTCATCCCCGACAGCCACGTCCAGTACGGCACGCCGCTGGGCCGGGCGGAGGGCGGGCTACGGCGGGCTGAGGAGTCACCCATCTGGGCCGGGTGACTCCTCAGCCCGCCGACACCGCCCCGGCCCAGGCGCCGGCGACCAGCAGGCAGGCGAACAGCTCGACCAGCACGCTCAGGCCGGTGGCGCGCAGCACCGTACGGGTCGAGGCCCAGGCCTGGCCGTGGCCGCCGAGCCGGACCCGTTCCAGCAGATAGAGACCGCCGACGGCGCCCAGCGGACACCCGAGGACCGGGACCACGAAGAACCCCACGATGCCGGCCACCCCCGCCAGGAACAGCGTCCGGTACGGCGCGCCCGCGGCCCGCGGGTTGCGGGCCGGCAGCAGCCACTTCACCACCTGGTTGAGCAGCAGCACGGCAGTGGCGCCGATGAGCACCGCCCAGGCCGCGCCGGACTTCTCGGACAGCGCCCACCACATCGTGGCCGCCCACACGATCAGCGGTCCGGGGATACCGGGCACCAGCACCCCGAGCAGCCCGAGCAGCATGACCAGGCCGACCGCCACCAGCTGCCACACATTCATGCGCGGGCCCCGCTCCGCCCGTCGACCCCGCCGTCACGGGGCGCGGCTCCCGTCCCGGCCCGCCCGCAGCCCGCACTCACCCGCCGGCCTCACTCCCGGCGGGCGCACGCCCCGTGACGGACCGTCCGCTGCACACTCTCATGGGCCCAGCGTGCCGGACGCGGCCCGGAAGCGCTTGCCGGCGGACTCCCGGGGCGGGTGCCGCCGAAGCCACCCCGGCAGCCCCGATCAAGGCCGCGCCGTCCGATGCCCCCGACGGGGGAACGCTCTTTCGCGCCCTGTCCGGTCCGCGGCCGTCCGGGAACAATACGGTCCATGAAGCAGCAGGGGACCGGGCGCGGCCACGAGGACGACTGGTGGCGGCGGCTGTACGGCGACGGCGGCGGCAGTGGTGGCGGGGGCGCGGGGGACGACGTCCCGGGGCGCGGCGCGGTGGGCGACACCGGGCCGTCCGACGCTCCGGACACCCTCGACGACCGGGTCGCGTCGGCGCTCCGGGCGCTCGCGGCGCCGGGACGCTCCGACCGTGCGCCCCAGCGCCCTCCCGGGAGATCGGAGCCGCTTCCTCCGGCGTCTCCTCCGGCAGCGTCACCGCCCCCGCCCGCCCCGTCGGCACCGATCCCGCTCCAGTCCACCGGCCCCGGAACGCGCCCGGCAGCCGCCGCCCGCCGGCCGGGCTACGGGCCCAACGGGTCCGACCCCGACGAACCCGAGCCGAACGAATCCGACCCCAACGGCTACGAGCCCAGCGAATCCGACCCCACTCCGCACGGATACGGACCGCACGGATACGACCCGAATGGATACGAGCCCGAGCCGGGCCCCCTGCCCGCCGCCGACCCCGCCGCGCTCGATGAGCAGGTGCCGGACACCGCGCTGGACGGTGCCCGATACGGCTCGTTGACCCTGCGCGCCGCCTCCCGGCGCGGCGATCTGGCCCGTCACCGCGGCGACGTCCGCCGCGATGCGCTGCTCACCGTCCGCTTCGGGGCCGGCCGCCATGCACTGATCCTGGTCGCCGTCGCCACGGGGCTGCCGGGCGGCGAGGGTGCCCCGCGCGCCGCCCGCGACGCCTGCGCCTGGATCGGCGGTGCGGTCGGCCGCAGTTACACCCGACTGGCGGAGGACATCCGTACCGACCAGCGCGACGCCCTCAAATCCGGGTTGCAGCGGCTCCTCGACCGCAGCTACGGCAAGCTGCGTGCCCGGGCGGAGGAGCGGGGCGTCCCGCCGGAGCAGTACACGGCCGCGCTGCGCTGTCTGCTGCTGCCCGCCGACCCGGAGTGCCGCACCCGGGTGTTCTTCGGTGTCGGCGCGGGCGGCCTCTTCCGGCTGCGGGACGGTGCCTGGCAGGACCTGGAGCCCGCCACGCTGGACCACCTGCCGCGGCACGCCCCGGCGGACGCCGGCGACCCGCCCGCCGCCGGCGACCCGTCCCCGCCCGCCCCCGGCGGGAGCCCGGCGCGGCCCGAGCCGTTCCTCTTCCGGACCGCCTTCGCCCGTCCGGGGGACATCCTGCTGCTGTGCAGCGCCGGTTTCGCCGAACCGCTCCACCAGGAGCCCGCGTTCGCCGCCCGGCTGGCCGCCGCATGGTCCGCCCCCGAGCCGCCGGGCCTGGCGGACTTCCTCACCGCCGCCCAACTGCGGGTCGAGGGCCACCCGAAGGACCGTACGGCCGTCGGGGTGTGGGAGGCGTAGCCCGGGGCACACGGGCACCGGACCGGATCGGAGGCGGACGTCCAGCGGAGGCGCCCCGGGGCGGCGCGTGGGTTCATGGGGAGACGGACCCGCAGTCACCACCCGTCGAAGGAGCACCAGCGACATGGCGAAGCAGACCGTGGCCGAGCAGTTCGTGGACATCCTCGCGCGGGCGGGGGTGCAGCGGCTCTACGGCGTCGTCGGTGACAGCCTGAACCCGGTGGTGGACGCCGTCCGCCGGAACTCCGCGATCGACTGGATCCAGGTCCGCCACGAGGAGGTCGCGGCCTTCGCGGCCGGAGCGGAGGCGCAGCTCACCGGCTCGCTGGCGGCCTGTGCGGGCTCCTGCGGACCCGGCAACCTGCACCTGATCAACGGCCTCTTCGACGCCCACCGCTCCATGGCCCCGGTCCTCGCCCTGGCCTCCCACATCCCCTCCAGCGAGATCGGCACCACCTTCTTCCAGGAGACCCACCCCGACCGGCTGTTCACCGAGTGCAGCCACTACAGCGAACTGATCTCCAGCACGAAGCAGATGCCCCGGGTACTGCAGACCGCGATCCAGCACGCCATCGGGCAGCGCGGGGTCTCGGTGGTCTCCCTCCCCGGCGACATCGCCGCCGAGCAGGCCCCCGAGCGGGCCATCGAGCACGCGTTGGTCACCTCGCGCCCGTCCGTGCGCCCCGGGGACGCCGAGATCGACACGTTCGCCCGGATGATCGACGAGGCCCGGAGGGTCACCCTGTTCTGCGGCAGCGGCACGGCGGGCGCCCACGCCGAGGTCATGCAGTTCGCCGAACGCGTGAAGTCCCCGGTCGGCCATGCGCTGCGCGGCAAGGAATGGATCCAGTACGACAACCCCTACGACGTGGGCATGAGCGGCCTGCTGGGTTACGGCGCGGCCTACGAGGCCACCCACGAGTGCGATCTGCTGATTCTGCTCGGCACGGACTTCCCGTACAACGCGTTCCTGCCCGACGACGTCAAGATCGTCCAGGTCGATGTACGGCCCGAACACCTGGGCCGCCGCTCCAAGCTCGACCTGGCGGTCTGGGGCGATGTCCGCGAGACGCTGCGGTGCCTGATCCCCAAGGTCAGGCCGAAGCAGGACCGCACGTTTCTGGACCGGATGCTGAAGAAGCACGCCGACGCGCTGGAGGGCGTGGTCAAGGCCTACACCCGCAAGGTCGAGAAGCACACCCCGATCCACCCGGAGTACGTCGCCTCCGTCCTGGACGAGGAGGCCGCCGCCGACGCCGTCTTCACCGTCGACACCGGCATGTGCAACGTCTGGGCCGCCCGCTATCTCAGCCCCAACGGCCGCCGCCGGGTGATCGGTTCGTTCAGCCACGGCTCGATGGCCAACGCGCTGCCGCAGGCGATCGGCGCCCAGTTCATCGACCGCGGCCGGCAGGTCGTCTCCATGTCGGGCGACGGCGGGTTCTCCATGCTGATGGGCGACTTCCTCACCCTGGTCCAGTACGACCTGCCGGTGAAGGTGGTGCTGTTCAACAACTCCGCGCTGGGCATGGTGGAGCTGGAGATGCTGGTCTCCGGCCTGCCGTCGTACGGCACCACCAACCACAACCCGGACTTCGCGGCCATCGCCCGCGCGGCCGGGGCCCACGGCGTCCGGGTGGAGAAGCCCAAGCAGGTACGCGGCGCACTGCGCGACGCCTTCCGGCACAAGGGCCCGGCGCTGGTCGACATCGTCACCGACCCCAACGCCCTGTCGATCCCGCCGAAGATCAGCGCGGAGATGGTCTCCGGCTTCGCGCTGTCGGCCGGCAAGATGGTGCTGGACGGTGGGGTCGGCCGGATGCTGCAGATGGCCCGCTCCAACCTGCGCAACATTCCCCGGATGTAGTCGGCTTCACCCCCAGGCCAATGGCCCGTGGTGGCCGATACGAAGGGCTCGCCTTCCCCTCAGCCGGATACGGTCACCTGAACCCGGAAATGGTCACCTGAAGCCGGAAACGATCACCCGAACCCGGAAACGATCATCCGAACCCGGAAACGTCACCGCCCTCGGAGTTGAAGGGATACCACGATCAGCTCGCGCAGCTCTTTCGGTGCTCCCTCGTGTGCGCCCGCGGCGATTTCGTAGAGGGTGTCGAACGATCCCGGATAGAGCATGACCGGCAGACGCGTTCCTTGAGGCAGCAGAAGATGGCGCATTCTTCCAGGAAGTGGTCCGAGGACCTCCGGATACGCCGTTCCAGTTGTTCCGCCGAGGCTCCCTCCGCATGCTTGGTGTGGTAGCGGCTGCCGAACGACTCAACTGAGGAGCGGAACGCGGCGTCCTCGTCGAAGTAGTCCCGCAGTGCGCACGCTCCGCCCGCGGTTTCGCGCTCAGCCCGCCGGCGGGTGCTGGGGGCGCAGCCGCAGCGTGAGGATCTGGAACGGCCGCAGCTCGATGGTCAGATCGGAGGTCGGCCCCTCCTCCTCCCGGTGCAGCGGACGCTCCAACAGGTCGGTGACGGTGGCCCGTTCGACGGGGAAGCCGGGGGAGAGGGTGCCGCTCGCCCGTCCGCCGTGGGACTCGTACAGCCGCACCACCACATCGCCGCTGCGGTCCTCGGCGAGCTTGACCGACTCCACGGTCAGGGCCGGGTGGTCGACGCGGATCAGCGGCGGGACCGGCGGGGTGGCGGCGGTGCGCAGCGGGAGGTTGAGGGCCAGGCCCTCGGCGACGGCCTCGCCGGTGCCGGCGCCCGGCAGCAGCGCATAGGTGAAGCGGTGGGTGCCCTGGTCGGTCTCGGGGTCGGGGCTGTGCGGTGCGCGCAGCAGGGTCAGCCGCACCGTCGTGCCCAGGCCCTCGGGGTGCTGAGTGCGGGTGACGTCATGGCCGTACGTCGAGTCGTTGAGCAGCGCGACGCCGTAGCCGGGCTCGGCGACCCGCAGCCAGCGGTGGGCGCAGATCTCGAAACGGGCGGCGTCCCAGCTGGTGTTGGTGTGGGTGGGGCGGTGGACGTGCCCGAACTGCACCTCGGAGGCGGACCGTTCGGCGTGCACGTCCAGCGGGAAGGCGGCTTTGAGCACCTTCTCCGACTCGTGCCAGTCGATGTCGGTGCGGATGTCGAGGCGGTGCGAGCCGGCCCGCAGGGTCAGCTCCTGGACGATCCGGGACGCGCCGAACGCCCTGGTCACCCGCACCGTCGCGGACAGCGGCCCGGCCGCGGCCAGCTCGACGGACTCGGCGTCGGTCAGATCGGTGTGCCGGTTGCGGTAGTGCCGGTCGAGGTCCCAGGCGTCGTACTGGTTGGGGTGGTCGGGGTGCAGCTGCAGCAGATTGCCGCGGGCGCCCGGCGCCAGGACCTCCCGCCCGGCGTGCAGATCGCGTACGGACACCAGCAGCCCGTCGGTGTCGAGCCGCACCCGCAGCAGCCCGTTGTCGAGGGTGAGGTCGCCGTCGGCGCCGGTCTCGGCCCGGACGGGCGCCGGCGGCGGGGTGGGGGAGTCCGGGCCGGGCGGGCGGACGGCCGCCGAGCCCAGCGCCGGGACGTGGACCGCGACGGCGGTGGGTCCGCCCGGGACCGCGTCCTGCGCGGGCAGTTCGACGATCTCGTCCCGGCCGTACGGCGAGGCGTTGAACACCGTCGGCGCAGCGGCCGGCTCCGCTCCCGTCTCGTCCAGCGCGCCGATCGCCGCCTCGATGATCCCGGTCAGCTCGGCCTCGACCTTCGCATAGGTCTCCCGGGCCTCGCGATGCACCCAGGCGATGGACGAGCCCGGCAGGATGTCGTGGAACTGGTGCAGTAGCACGGTCTTCCACAGACGGTCGAGGGCCTCGTACGGGTAGCGGTACGCGGCGCCCCCGTCCGCCCGTACGGAGGCCTCACCCGCCCGTACGGCGGCCGTCGCGGCCCACAACTCCGCCTCGCGCAGCAGGTGTTCACTGCGCCGGTTGCCCTGTTTGGTCTTCGCCTGCGAGGTGTACGTACCGCGGTGGAACTGGAGGTACAGCTCGCCCGACCAGACCGGCGCGGTCGCACCGTACTCCTCGTGCGCCGCCGCGAAGAACCGTGCCGGCGGCTCGATCTCCACCCGCGGTGAGCCCTCCAGAGAGCGCAGCCGGCGGGCCCGCTCCAGCATCTCGCGGGTCGGCCCGCCGCCGCCGTCGCCCCAGCCGAACGGCACCAGGGAACGGGTGGCCCGGCCCTTGTCGGCGAAGTTCCGTTCGGCGTGGGCGAGTTCGCGGGCGTGGAACTGGGCGTTGTAGGTGTCGACCGGGGGGAAGTGGGTGAAGACGCGGGTGCCGTCGATGCCTTCCCACCAGAACGTGTGGTGCGGCATCCGGTCGGTCTGGTTCCACGACAGCTTCTGGGTCAGGAACCACTTCACCCCGGCCAGGCGGGCCAGCTGCGGGAAGGCGGCCGTGTAGCCGAACGAGTCCGGCAGCCAGATCTCCTCGGTCTCCACCCCCAGCTCGTCAAGGAAGAAGCGCTTGCCGTGCACGAGCTGGCGGGCCAGCGCCTCACCGCCGGGCATATTGGCGTCGGACTCCACCCACATCGAGCCGACCGGCGCCCAGTTGCCGCCCCGTACGGCCTCCTTGATGCGCTCCCAGATATGCGGCTGGTGCTCCTTGACCCAGGCGTACTGCTGCGCCTGGGAGCAGGCGAACACCAGCTCCGGGTAGTCCTTGGCGAGCTGGGTGACATTGGCGAAGGTGCGGGAGGCCTTGCGTACGGTCTCGCGCAGCGGCCACAGCCAGGCGGAGTCGATGTGCGCATGGCCGGCGGCCGAGACGCGGTGCGCGCTGGCGGCGGCCGGGCGGCTGAGCACCTCTGCCAGCGCGGCCCGGCCCGCGGCCGCCGTGCCGCCGACGTCGTGCAGATCGAGCGCGTCCAGCATGTCCTCCAGGGCCCGCAGGATCTCGGGCCGGCGCGGGCGGTCCACCGGCAGCTCGTGCATCAGCTCCGACAGCACCTCGATGTCGAGGATCAGCTGCCAGACGGTCTCGTCGAGCACCGCGAGATCCGCCGCGGCGAAGCGGTACAGCGGCCGACGGGGCGCGGTGCGGACATCGCCGAGGTCGGTGGGGGAGAAGTCCCGCAGCACCGCCGGGTTCGCGGCGGCCTCCAGCAGCAGCCGGACCTCCTCACCGCCGTCGGCCGGCGCGCCGACCGGGATGTGCCGGTTGTGCGGATGGATGCCCTTGAGCGGTACGCCGTCGGCGTCGTGGACGAGCCCCTCGGCCTGGAAACCGGGCCCGTCGCCGCTGAAGCCGGGGTCGATGACGGCCTCCACCCGCCGCCCGGCCCACTCCTGCGGCACCCGGCCCGCCAACCGGAACCAGCTGGTGGACCACGGCGGCCCCCACGCCTCACCGACCGCGAACGGTTCGTACGCGGCCTCCAGCGCCTCGCCCACGGGGACAGGCTCTCCCGGCGCATGCCAGACCGAGAGCCGCAACGGCACCCGCGCCGCGTACTGCGCGGGCCTGATGAACTGCCTCAGCGCCCGCTCCAGGCGCCCCTCCACCAGCAGTCGGTCGTCGTGCACAGCGGCTCCTCACGCTCGTTCTCCCCGTGCGCCGGGGGCGCGCCCCCCGGCGGGTGGCCGGGGAGCGTCCCCGGCGCGGCCCGGTCCGGCGGGGTTCCACGACGGGCTCGGGTCAGGCATACCCACGGGAACACGGGGGGCTCACCCGGCGCGCGGGGCGTGCACCGGTGACCCCGCGGGCGGAAGCATGGCGGCTGATCCGATGGGCATGCTGACCGTGAGGCTGTTCGAGGCAGAGCGCCGAAGTTCGTTGGGGGCGGGGGAGAGTATGCGTCAGCCTGTGCGGCGCGAGGAACGGGACAGAGGAGAGCGCGGCATCGAGGGGAGCCGGGGCGGCGGGAGCGCCGCGCGGGCGCCGGGCGTACTGGAGCGGAAGGTGCGCCATGCGGACCTGAAGGCGGTCGGCGAGGTGCGCCGGGAGCTGCGCCAGCTGCTGAGCCGCTGGACGGTGCCGGGGGGCGGTGAGCTCATGGAGGTCGCCACCCTGCTCACCAGCGAGCTCGTCACCAACGCCCTGGTACATGCCGAGGGCGGTGCCGTCGTCACGGCCCGGGTCGGTGACCGGCTGCGGGTGGAGGTCCGGGACTTCGTCCCCGGGCGCCCCGAGCCGCGCGCCCCGACCACTGACGGAACCTCCGGCCGCGGGCTGATGCTGGTGCGTTCCTTAGCCGATGCGTGGGGGATCCGCACCGAGAGCCTCGGCAAGAGCGTGTGGTTCGAGCTGGGCGGCGGACCGGCCTGACCAGGGGCGGGTGCGCCGGCAGGCGCGGTCCGCCACCGGTCAGCCGAATTGCCGTTCGATCTCGGCGAGCTTCTCCTCCAGGGAGTCCAGCCGCGGAATCGTCTGGGTGTCGTCCTCGGCGGTGAGATCGACGGTCCGCGGGGGACCGGCAGCGGCCTCGGCGCCCCCGGCCTCAGCACCGGACACGGCCTTCAGGGCCGGACGGGAGTGCGCCGGCGGCTCCCCGGCGAGCGGCGGCTGCGGCTCGCCGGCTATGGCCGGGTCCGGGCCGGCCACCTCCGCGGTGGCCGACGCCGCCTGCGTCACCGCCAGTTGCCGGCCGCCGCGGCCCCAGCTGCGGTGCTGCCGGTTGATGGCCTTGATCCTGGCCCGGTCGAGCTTGCCCTGCTCGCGTCTGCGCAGACGATTCTGCTCGCTCTGCCGCCGGTCCTCCCGCACCTCCTCGACCGCCTCGTCCAGCGTCCGTACGCCCTCCAGCAGCATCAGCGACCAGGCGGCGAAGGTCTCCCGAGGCGCGCGCAGCCAGCGGACGATCCGGATCTGCGGCAGCGGACGCGGCACCAGACCCTGTTCGCGCAGCGCCGCCCGGCGGGTCTGCTTCAGCGCCCGGTCGAAGAGGACCGCGGCCGACAGCGACATCCCGGCGAAGAACTGCGGCGCACCGGCGTGGTCCAGGCCGCGCGGCGCGTGCACCCAGTTGAACCAGGCAGCGGCGCCCGCGAAGGTCCACACCAGCATCCGGGAGCCGAGCGCCGCGTCACCGTGGCTGGCCTCCCGCACGGCGAGTACGGAGCAGAACATCGCCGCGCCGTCGAGCCCGAACGGCACCAGGTATTCCCAGCCCCCGGAGAGGTTGAGGTTCTGTACGCCGAAGCCGACCAGACCGTGGAAGGACAGTGCGGCGGCGACCGCCGCACAGCAGAACAGCAGCAGATAGGAGGCCGAGGCGAAGACGGTCTCCTTGCGCCGGCGGCGCTCCTCGCTACGCTCCCACGAGTCGCCGGCGGCGGACCGCGCGGCCGCCCGCCGACCGCGCACCACCAGCGCCACCGCGACCGGCACACCGACGAGCACCAGGGCTCCGGGAACCAGCCAATCCAGCGATATGTCGGTCATTCTCATTCTGGGGGTCCTTTTGCCTCGGGTATGCGGTGTCGCGCGACATCCTGACGGAAGCCGCTGCCGTAACCGAGGCATTCGAAGCAAGTGGGCGCCAAGGGGTGCGAGAAGGTCACCTTGATATCGAACTGCCACCCTTTGAGGGGAAGTTGTGTTCGAGTTGGATCATCCTGGCGGGTGAGGGAGGGGATCGGGGCGCGAGGCCGAGCATCGCATCGTGCCTGCACACCGTGCCGTGGGGTGGCCTAGGCGAGCGTGACCGTGCGTCCAGTGTGTGGCCACCTTCAAGTGTCTTAGTAGCCCCTGATGCTGCCCTAATGCTGACTTTCGCGACGGACCATCAGGTGAAAGCTCGGTCCTCCAGAACCTTGTGCCGACGACGATCGCTCAGTGGCGGGAGTTGTTGCGGATGCCCCGTGCTCACTCGCCGCGCCGGGAGGTTGGCTGGTGGATTTGTCACGCAGGCGCGGTGCGCGTGGTGGTCTCGCGAAGGGGCCGGCTTGCGGAAAGCCCACAAGGTGGAGCAAGAGGGAGATGCGTTGCATCATGCCGCACCCCGAGCGGGTATCCCAACATGTGAGACGTTGATGCTCGGTCAGCAGACATTCGGGACCGCCCGGCATCCCGAGTGTTCGAGCAATCCGGGCATGAGCCTCCCCGGACCGAATGAATGACGTCCGTGGTGGATGTGCAGCGGAATGTAATTCGGCGACCTTCGCTCTGCCCTCCGGGAATCGTTACGTTTCCCTCGGCGGTGCAGGCGATTCGGCTCGCCGGTCACATGCCGAATGGATGGACACCAAGGATTGGGGGAGTCGTGTCACCTGCCAGGACAGCACGTCGAATATCTGTCTTCGACACCACGCTGCGAGACGGTGAGCAGGCGCCGGGGAATGCCATGACGCCGGAGCAGAAACTCGAAATGGCGCTGCGCATCGAGGAGCTGGGCGCAGACCGGATCGAGGCCGGTTTCCCCGCTGCCTCGCCGCGGGACTTCGAGGCCACGCAGCTCATCTCCAAGGGCCTCAAGGACGCTCAGTTCGTGACGTTCTGCCGGGCGGTACGGGGTGACGTGGAGGCTGCGGTCGAGGCGGGCGGCACCGCCAACCACCAGGTCGAAACGGTGACGGTCGGCAGCGATGTCCACCTCAGGTACAAGCGGGGCATCAGCCGGCGGGAGGCGATAGAAGAGATCGTCGATGTGGTCGAGTTCGCGAAGTCGTTCGGCGTCGAGGAGGTCGCCGTCGCGATCGAGGACGCCACGCGCGGCGCCGAGGAACATCTGCGTGCCACCACCGAAGCCGTGCTGGAAGCCGGCGCCTCCTGCATCGTCGTACCCGACACGGTGGGTGCCATGGTGCCCGGCGAGTACGGCGAGCTGATCGCCAAATTCCGGGAGTGGGCTCCCACGGCCCGGATCTCCACCCACTGCCATGACGACTTCGGGCTCTCGCTGGCCAACGCCCTGGCCGGCATGGAAGCGGGCGCCGACGAGGTCCAGGTCACCCTGGGCGGCATCGGTGAGCGCGCGGGCAACACCTCCCTGGAGCAGTTCGCGGCGACCCTCGCGTACAAGAGCGACTTCTACGGCGCGTACAGCACCGTCGACATCGCCGGGATGCATGAGGCCTACACGGCCCTCCGCCGGATCATCAAGATGGAGGAGCCGCGGAACAAGCCGATCGTCGGCGCCTACGCCTTCGGCTCCGCCGCCGGCATCCATCAGCAGGGACTCCTGCGCAACCCCGAGACGTACGAGTACGTGGAGCCGGCCCGGTTCGGCCGCAAGACGGAGATCCTCATCGGCCGCCATTCCGGGCGTGCCGTCCTGCGTCACCTTCTCGACGAGCTCGGCATCGTCGCCGACGACGCACAGGTGGAGGAGCTCTACCGGGCCCATGTCTCCGAGCGCCCGGGCAGTGACTGCGAGGACCTCTCGGTGGTGCGCGACCGGCTCGACCGGGAGCTCGCCTCCTGGCCGCGGAAGGGTCGGTGAGCCCCATGGACCGCGCAAGCCAGGCCGTGCGTCCCGCGGCCGACCTGGTCCGCAGCTACTACCAGCGGGTCGATGCGGGCGACGTGGACGGCGTGCTCGACCTGTTCGACCCCGAGGCCGTTTACCGGCGTCCCGGCTACGAACCGATGCGGGGCCGCGACGCCCTCAACGCCTTCTACCGGAGTGAACGCGTCATCGAACACGGCACCCACACCGTGGTGACCGTGACCGAACAGCTGCCCCGGGTCGCGGTTTCCGGAGAATTCACCGGCACGCTCAGAAGCGGTAAGCAGGTCTCCCTTGAATTCGCCGACTTCTTCACGGTAGGGACCGATGGCAGGTTCAGCCACCGCGAAACGTACTTCTATTCTCCGCTGGTGTGAATCCGGCGCTGCATTGATGAGGTAAAAGTGGCTGACAACCTCAAAACCGTGGGCGTCTCGGTGACGAGTCGGGCGCTGGCCATTCTTGGGGCGTTCGACGCGGTGCACAGCGGCCTGTCGCTCTCCGAACTCTCCCGGAGAACCGGCCTTCCGCTCGCCACCGCCCATCGGCTCATCAGAGAACTCCAGAGCTGGGGCGCGCTCAGCCGCGGGCTCGACGGGCGGTACCGCATCGGGTTGCGCATCTGGGAGCTGGGGGCCCTGACCCCGAGCAGGACCGGACTGCGCGAAGCGGCTCTGCCGTCCCTGCTCTCGCTCCTCGAAGCGTCCCGTGAGGAAGTGCGCCTGGTGGTCGCGGACGGCGGGGACGCCGTATGCGTGGAGCACCTCGGCGCCCGCGATGACCGGCGCGGCACCGATCTCCGAGGACTGCGCCGCCCTCTGCACGAATCGGCCTGCGGCCTGGCACTCCTCGCCCACCGGGGAGCGGGCGGCACCGCGGTGCAGCGCTGTCTGCCGCTGTACCGCAAATACGGCTGCGTGGTGCGCCCCGGCGAACCGCGGGCCGGCCGGAAGACGGTGGCCATGCCCGTGGTCGGGGACGACCTGACCGCTGTTGCCGCCGTCGGACTGACCCTGCCGGACGAGGCCGCCCTCGGGCACGGGCGGGAGCTGTTGATAGCCGCCACGGCCGGCATTCAACGCGCGCTCTCGCGCCGACGAGCCGTCGCCGCCTGACCGGCAGCGGCACCGGGGCGCCCGGCACCACCCAGGCCGGGCGCCCCGCTCATGCCCGCGTGGACGGCCGGGGCAGTCCGGCCGTCGCGGCGCCCGCCCCTCGAATCACCCGCACGACTTCCGATGAGGCATCTTTGTGACCAGGCAAATCGTCATCGTCGGCGGCGGTGCTGCCGCGGTGAGTGCCTTCGCCCAATTGGCGGCCGTCCCGGCCCTGTCCCGCGTGACGTTCGTCGCGCCCGGCCCCATCGGTCTGGGTACCGCGTTCGGCACCACCGACCCCACGCTGCTGTGCAACACCTCCGTCGATGTGACCTCCCTGCGGTCCGAGGGACGCTCCGACCTCCTCGACTACCTCGCGTCGCGCGGACACCCCGTCCACCGCGACGACTTCGTCCCCCGCCACCTTGTCGGGCAGTACTGCCGCGAGCGCTTCCGCAGGCTGGCCAAGACGGCGGGGCGGGCCGGTGTCCGCGTCGCGCACGTCCGCGACCGCGCCGTCGCGATACACCGCACCGGCCAGGGCTATCGGGTGGAACTGGCCGACGGCGGCTCGGTGACCGGAACCGACGTCGTGTTCTGCGCCGGCGTCGACACCCCCTTGTTGCCGCCTCTGGTGCGCGCGCATGCCGACCACCCGCGGCTCACCCACTCCCCGCACCCCGCGCAGCGCCTGCGACAGATTCCCGAGGACGCGCGGGTGCTGGTCCTCGGTACCAAGCAGTCGGCGGTCGACGCCGCACTGGTCCTGTGCGGCAGCGGCCGGCGGAGCGTCGTCATGACCTCCCCGTCGGGCATGTTGCCGGCCGTACGCAATCGGCTGCGCCGCCCGGACGCACCACGGCTGCACCGCGAGGCCTGGACCCGGCCGGTACGGGACGAGGCGGCCCTCGACCGGGCCGTGACCCGCCAACTCGTCGCCGCCATACGGTCCGTGGGGTCGGAACGGCGGGTCCGCCCCGCCACCGTCTCAGGTGTCGCCGAGGAGCTGCTGTGCCAGGAGAGCGCGCTCGCCGAGCAGCGCAGGATTCCCTGGGAGGACGTCATGGCGGAGCTCATCGACACGCTCAACACCGCCGTCCCGCACTGGTCCCCCGAGACCCGCGCCCGCGTCCTGCCGCGCTACCGGCCGCTGATGTCCCGCTACATCTCGGCGATCCCGGTCCGCAACGCCGCGCTGCTGAGCGGATACCTTGACCGGGGAAGGCTGCGCGTCGCCCCCCGCTACCCCCGGAGCGCGACGCCTCGCGGCGACGGGTGGGCGGTGCGCTGGCCGGACGGCTCGGCCGAGGAGTTCGACCACGTCGTCTGCGCCTCCGGTTACCGGGTCGGCCCGCTGACCGTCACCGACGGTGGCCTGCGCATCGGCGGCTCGGCGGACGGCCCCCGCCCGGAGATCCTCGACAGCCTCCGGATCCGGCTCGCGCCGGGGCGGCCCGCCGAGCGCATCTGGGTCGTCGGCGCGGCCGCAGGTACGCGCTTCCCCATCGTGAACTACCTACGCGCCGCGGCCCAGCACGCGGCCGTCGTCGCCGAGCAGTTCTCGCGGCCGGTCGTCACCGAGGCCCGGCCGCCGGCCGAAAGGACAGTCCTGTGATCGCTCTCGTGAACCCCGTCTCCAGCGGAGTGCAGCTCGCCGAGGCCCTCCTGGAGGAGGGCGCTGCGTTCGTCGAGGTTTACGCCGAGGAACACGCTGCCGCGGCACCCGCGGCCCGCCCCGTCAAGGCAGTCCTGCACCGCGACGTGGAGGTCACGGCGGACGAACTGCAGGCGCTGGGCACGACCGCCGTGATAGCCGGCAGCGAGTTCGGCGTGACGCTCGCCGACGAACTCTCCGAACGGCTCGGCCTGCCGCACCACCGGCACGCACTGCGGTCCGCCCGTCGGGACAAGTACCGGATGGCCCTGGCCCTCGCGGACGTCGGGCTGCCGCATGCGCGGACCGTCGGCGTGCACAGCGAGGCCGAACTCGACCGCGTGCTGGCGGACTGGACCGCGTACCCGGTCGTCGTCAAGCCGCTGAACAGTGCGGGCGGCGACGGGTGCCGGATCTGTCCCGGGCCGGCGGAGGCCCGGGAGGCATTCACCGCCACCGTGGGCCGGCGCAACCTCATGGGTGAGGTCAACCAGGGTGCGCTCGTCCAGGAGTTCCTGGCCGGTTCCCAGTACATCGTCAACACGGTCAGCATGGCGGGCCGCCATCTGCCGGCCGAGGTGTACGCGGAGCGCATTGATCAGCTGCACGGCGAGCCCGTGCTCCGGCACATCGTTTCCCGGCCCACCCTGGACGAGTCCGAACAGGACCTCGTCCAGTACGTCCTGCGCTGCCTGGACGCTCTCGGCGTGCGCGAGGGCGCGGCGCACACCGAGGTGATGCGCACCGCGGACGGGCCGCGCCTGGTCGAGGTCAACTCCCGGCTGATGGGGCCTCACCTGGCCGCCGACGCCTACCACGCCGCGTACGGCTACAGCAGCCCGCACCTGGTCGCCGAACGGTTCCTGCGCCCTGGGGAGTTCGAGAACCGCTTCGACCCGCCGTACGGCCCCGCGGCCTCCCTGGCGAAGGTCTACCTGCGCGCGCACCGCAGCGGGGTCCTGGAGGCGCTCGACGGGCTGCGCCTGGTGCGCCGCCTGCCGGGGTTCCACAGCGTGGCCCGCATGCCCCAGCCGGGGGACACCGTCCGCCACGGGCATCTGACCACCGGCACCTGCGGGATCGCGTTCTTCGTGCACGAGGACCATGAGCTGCTGGAACACAGCCTGGGCGTGCTGCACGACCTGGAGGACTCCGGGGGCCTGTTCCGCATCACGGATACGGGGGTCTGACCATGCCGGCCGTGTCCATCGTGGCCTCGGTGCTGCTCCAGGCGACCGTCTACGGGCTGGTGTCGGGGCGGCTCGGTGCCGCGGACAGCCTCGCCCTGTCCTGCGCGGGCTTCGGTACCGCCGCCGTCGTCTTCAACGTGGTGCTCCTGGTGCGGCGGCGCGGCGGGGGTGCCGTGGCCCAGTCGGAGCGGGTCACGGGGCCGCTGCTGGCGATGAACGCCCTCACCGCGGTCACCTTTCTCGGCTTCTACGCGGCGTTGAGCTGGATACCCTCGGGCCTCGCCACGGCCATCGAGACCACGGTGGGTCCGCTGGCCGTCGCCCTGCTCGGGCTCGCGGGGGTCGGCAGGCGCCCGACCGGGCGTGCCTGGGCGGGGTGCGCTGCCCTGGTCGTGTTCGGGCTGGCCGTCGCGTGGCGCTTCACCGGCACCGCCGACCTGGGCTCGATAACGGGCCTGGCCGGCATCGGCCTGGCGGTCCTGGCCGGCACCGGCGCCGCTCTTCTCGCTCTGGTGTCAGCGGATTTGGGCCGCCGGGGCGTCGACCCCGTACGGGTCACCGCGCACCGCTTCCACCTCACCTATCTGTGCGGCGGTGTGCTGCTCGCCGCCACGGGCGGTGCGGGCCACCGTTGGGCGGCGGGGCTCCCGGCCCTCGTCGCGACGGGCGTCCTTGCCGTGACCATTCCGCTGTTCCTGCTCCAGAGGGGGCTGCAACGCACCGACCCCATGGTGGCGATGGTGCTGCTCACCACCCTGCCCGGAGCCACGTACCTCGCGGAGACCGCGTTCCACGGCGGCTTCGATCCGGCGACCCTCGCGCTGATCTGCTGCCTGGTCGCGGCGGCGGCCTGGTACGCGCGCAGCCCGCGGCCGGCCTCCGGGCGCAGCGGTGTCCGGCAGTCGTCTGCGGAACGGGTGCCGGCCGTGCGCCAGGAGCAGTGAGCGGGCTGCCGGAGCCTCAGCGCTCCACGGCCGCCAGGACCGCGCTGCGGGTCTCCGCACACCGCAGCAGGTCCTTACGGGCACAGTCGATCTGAGTCCGCCGCACCGAGCGGGTGCCGTGCGGGAAGGGGGACGGCGCACCGTCCGCCGAGACGATGTGCAGGACGTCCCCGGTCCAGTCCGTCACCGCCGAGTGGTGCGCCGCGACGAGATGGCGGAGCCAGTCGGCGTAGGCGTCCGCCATCTGCGCGGCGCTTGCGACGGCCTCCTCCTGGTCGCTGCCGAGCGTGTGCAGCGCGGAGACCGCATGGCCCCGCAGCCTGCCCACCAGGCTCTCCACGAATGCCTCCGGCGCGCGGTCCAGAAGGCCTGGTTCCGGGGGCTCGGAAGGGGAGACGCCGAACTGGGCAACGGCCTCCCGGTAGCTGTCCAGGGCAGGGCGCCGGGTGTCCGGTTCGGCGTCGAACAGGATGAGCAGAGGGGGCGTTCCGGCGTCGGCCCCGAGCCGGGCCGCGACCTCGAACGCCAGCGGCGCCGAGGCGCAGTACGCGGCGACCGCGGCAACCTCCCGGGTGCCCGGCCCGCCGGGCAGGGGATGGCTCGCCAGCAGGTGTGCCGCGTAGTCCGTGCCGCGGGTCGCACACGGCAGCGGCCTGCTCAGCAGCTCGTGCACACCCAGGCCGTGCTCGGGCAGCCGTAGCTCCGCCAGTCGGGCCTCCGCCCGGTATCCGGGGTAGTCGAGCGCGACCAGCAGTGGTTCCTCGGCGGGGTGGGTCATTGCGGAGCGTCCCTTCAGTCTCCCGCGCGCGGGGTCCGGCGTCCCGGCAGCGCGCGCAGCTGTGCGGTCAGGAGATCGGTCGTGTCGTCGAGCAGCCGGCCCATCACCGCGAGCTGCCGGACCGCGGTACGGCCCACCGGGCCCGCACCGTCCGGAGCGGCCCCGGGACCCGCGGCCCGCGGAACGGTGGAACTGGAACCCGTAACGGCACGGTCCACGACGGCAGCCCCCGGAACGGGCGGCAGGGCGGGTACGGGAAAGCGCTCGCCGAGGAAAGGCCTGCCGGGCAGTGCCACGCGCCGGCCTCCGTGGGCGATCCGTGCCCAGTCCAGGGGCACACCGTGGCCGTACAGCGCGGCGAGCGCCTCCCGGGGCGACCGGGTACCGGGGGAGCGGCTCGGGGCCCACCAGGTGCCGGGCAGCGCCACGCGCCCCAGTCGGGTCAGGACGTCGCCGGGGCCGATCTCCACGAAGTCGGCGCAGCCGAGCGCGCGCACCGCCGCGAGCGTGGCGGCGAACAGCACCGGCTGCCGCGCCTGCCGCACAAGATGCTCCGCGTCGAGGACGGTACCGACGGGGAGCACGGCGCCGCGTGCGGTGTCCCCGCACGGGGTGTGCAACGGGGTGAACCGCACCGCAGCGGCCGCCTCCCGCAGTTCGGGCAGCACCGGGGCGAGCCGCGACGAGTGGAAGGCCCGGCCCACCGGGAGCTCGCGGCATGCCAGGCCGCGCTCCTCCAACAGCCGCTGCGCGTCGTCGACTTGGGGCGCGGTCCCGGACAGCACATGGGAGCGGGGCCCGTTGGCCGCCGCGAGGTCCGCCCCGGTGGCAGCGCACACCTCTGCCACGGTGTCCGGGTCCGCGGCGACCGCCAGCATGCGCCCGGCCGCCTGCCGCGTGGCCATCGCCCGCCCCCGCGCAGCCGTGAAGCGCAGCCCGTCCTCGATCGAGAAGGCCCCGGCGTCGCAGAGGGCGGCGAGTTCGCCCAGGCTGTGCCCGAGCACACCGGCGGGTTCCACGCCGAGCGAACGCCACAGCCGCGCCTGTGCCATCTGCAGGGCGAACAGCGCGGCTTGCGGTGTCTCGTCGGGCCCCGCGGCGCCGGCCGGGTCCCGCAGCAGACCGTCGAGCAGACTTCCGTACCCTTCCTGCCGGTGGATCTCCTCGCAGGTGTCGAGCACGCTCCGCGCCGCGTCCCACTCGTGGTACCAGCCGAGCGCAGCCCCCACGGCAGGAACGCCCTGCCCCGAGAAGGCCAGGACGGGCGCCCCGGTGGCCCGGACCGGCTCCGCCTCGCCGGGCGCGGACAGCAGGGCGTCCAACGCGTCGGCCAGCTCCGGCCCGTTGCTGCCGTGCACCACCGCGCGGTAGCGCAGATGCGGCCGCCCGGCCGCCAGACTCGTCTGGAGGTCGTACGCGGACAAGCCGGGGTGGTCGCGGAGATGGTCGCGCAGCCGCCGCGCATACTGGCGCAGCGCCACCGGCCCGTGCGCGCTCAGCGGTACCGCGACCGGCGCGGAGGCCGGTCGCGCGGGCGCCCGCGCGGGCGGTTCCTCCAGGATCACATGGGCGTTGGTGCCGCCGAAGCCGAGCGCGCTCACCCCCGCCCGCCGCGGCCCGCCGCCCTCGGCCGTCCACTCGCGCGCGCGGGTGACCAGCCGGAAGGGGCTGTCCTGCCAGGGCAACCGGGGGTCGGGACGGGTGTGGTTGACGGTGGGGACGAGCGTGCGGTGCCTGAGCATCAGCACCGTCTTGAGCAGCCCCGCCATCCCCGCGCAGGTGTCCAGATGGCCGAGGGCGGGCTTGACCGAGCCCAGTGCGCACCGCCCGGTGGCCCCGTCGCTCCGGCGATAGGCGCGCGACAGCGCTTCGAACTCGACCCGGTCGCCCAGCGCGGTGCCGGTGCCGTGCGCCTCCACATGGCTGACGGTCTCGGGGGCGGCTCCTGCGCGGGCCAGCGCCCGGCGCGCCGCGTCGGTGTGGCCGCGAACGCCGGGCGCCGTGAACCCTGCCTTGGCGTCTCCGTCGTTGTTCACGGCGGAGCCGAGGAGGACGGCCTGGATCTCGTCGCCGTCGGCCAGTGCCCGGTCGAGCCGCTTGAGCAGTACCGCGGCCACACCGTTCCCGCCCACCGTGCCGTCGGAAGCCGCGTCGAAGGCACGGCAGACCCCGCTGGGGGAGAGGATGAACCCGGGCTCGTGGTCGTATCCGGCGTCCTGGGGCAGCTGCACGGCGGCCGCACCCGCGAGGGCCAGGTCGTTCTCCCCGGTCAGCAGGGACTGGGCGGCGAGGTGGACGGCGACCAGCGAGGTCGAGCAGGCGCTCTGCACGCCGACGGCGGCGCCGGTCAGCGACAACCGGTACGCCACCCGAGTGGCCAGAAAGTCATGTTGAGCCCCGATCAGCCCCTGCATCCGCGTCTCGATGTTGTCCGTCTCACTCCCGGTGCCCAGGCCGTGCCGTGCGTAGTACGGGAGGCGGGGGCCGTAGAGGTTCATGCCCGTACCCGCGTACACGCCGATGCGCCGGCTGTCGTCCCGGCCGGCATACCCGCCGTGCTCCAGGGCCTGCTGGCACACCTCCAGAAACAGCCGGTGGGCCGGATCGGTGAGCCCTGCCTCCTGCGCACTCATGCCGAAGTAGGCGGCGTCGAACCGGTCGATGTCGTCGAGCACTCCGGCGACCGGCACATGCCCCGGCTGCGACGCCCCGGCGAAGGAACGCACCGCGCACACGCCCTCGCGCAGGTTGCGCCAATACGTGTCCACGTCCGGGGCGCCGGGGAACCGCGCCGCCATGCCGATGACCGCGATCCGCTGCCCGTTCCCGTCGGCGGCGGTGGTCGGCGCCGGGTCCGGAGCGGGCGGGGGGCCCGCCAGGTGCGCGGCGAGCGCCGCCACGCTGGAGTGATCGAAGAGGGCGGTGTCGGCCAGGGGACGCCCCAGGCTGCGCTGGAGCAGCAGCCGGACCCGGGTCAGGGCCAGCGAGGTCAGCCCCAGCTCGAAGAACGACGTCTGCGGATCGGCCTCCCGCCCCAGCACCGTCTCGACCGCCGTGCGGATCTGCCGCAGCAGGTGCTGCTGTCCGGGCTCGGTCATCTCAGGCAGCCTCCTGCCGGAGCCGCTCCGTGAGCGCCTGGAGGGTCGGCGAACCGAAGAACTCCGCCACCGGGATCCGGAACCCGAACTCGCTGCGTATCCGCTCCAGCAGCCGCACCGCGGACAGCGAGTTGCCGCCGACGTCGAAGAACGACCGGTCCACCGGTACGCCGGCGGCGACCCGGTCTCCGAGCTCCATGGCCCACAGCTTGCGCAGCACCTCCTGCGGCCCCGCGGCGCCGCCGGTGTCCGTGGCGGCGTCCGGGCCCGTGGCGGCGTCCGGCGCTCCGGTGCCGGCGGAGACCGGGGCTCCGACGGCACCACCGCCCGGCGCGAGCAGCGCGGCGCGGTCCAGCTTTCCGTGGGCGGTGTACGGGACGCGCTCCAGACGCATCCAGGATCGCGGGATCAGATAGTGCGGCAGGGTGGCCGCGAGCCGGCTGCGCAGCGGGGTGCTCCAGTCCTCGTCGGCCGGTGCGGGGTCTTCCAGGACGACGTAGGCGGCGAGTTCGCTCTCGCCCGTGTGGTCGGGGCGGGCCAGCACCACCGCTTCACGCACCCCGGGCAGGCCGGCGAGCACCCGCCCGGCCTCGTCCGGTTCCACCCGGTTGCCGCGGATCTTCACCTGCCCGTCGATGCGTCCGAGGTACTCCACAGTGCCGTCGTTGCGCAGCCGCACCCGGTCCCCGGTGCGGTAGAACCGCTCCTCCGCGCTCCGGCCCGCTGGAAGGTCCGCGGCGGCCGGTCCGCCCGCGGGACCGGCCGCCTTCGCACCGAAGCGCTCCGTCGTCAGGGCGGGCCTGCCGAAGTAGCCGCGTGCCACCTGGACACCGCCGATGAGGAGTTCACCGGGCACACCGACCGGAACGTCCCGGCCGTGATCGTCGAGCACGCGCAGCGTCACGTTGTCGACCGGGCGGCCGATCGGCGGGACCGTCTCGGTCAACGGGTCCACCCGGTGCGAGATCACCACCACCGAGGTCTCCGTCGGCCCGTAGTGGTTGTGGATCTCCAGCTGCGGGTTCGCCTCGGCCAGCGCCCGCAGTTCAGGGGTGATCACCAGCCGTTCCCCGCCGACCAGCAGCTGGCGCAGCGACGGGACGTGGGCCAGTTCCCGGGCCAGGTGCTTGAGCGGGGTGTACGGGATGCTCATCCGCTGCACCTCGTGCTGCCGCAGGTGCTCGGCGACGGCCGCCGGATCGTAGCGGGTCTCGTCGTCGAGGAGGACCAGCGTGGCTCCCGAGGCCAGGGTGGCGAAGATCTCCTGGACGCTGACGTCGAAGCCGGCCGAAGCCCACTGCACCGTGCGCAGCGCCCCCAGGGTCGCGGTCTGCCACCGGATCAGGTTCACCGGCCCGCGGTGCGGTACGGCCACTGCCTTGGGCTGCCCGCTGGTTCCCGAGGTGTAGAGGTGGTACGCGGTGTCGTCCGGGCGGACCGGTACCCCGAGCGGGGCCTCCGGGAGGCCGGGGTCGACGTCATCCAGCCACTGGACGGAGCACGGGAGCGTGCCGCCGGAGCCGTCCAGGCCGTGCTCCGAGCCCTCCTCCGCGGCACGGTCGGCGATCACCAGCTCGGCCGCGCTGTCCTCCAGCATGAACCGGCGCCGCTCGGCCGGCAACGAGCGGTCCAACGGCACATAGGCGGCACCGCACTTGAGGACCGCGAGGATCGCCACCACCAGTCCGGCACCGCGGGGCACGCACACCACGGCACGGTCGCCGCAGGCCAGTCCCCGCTCGGCGAGGCGGTGCGCGAGGCGGTTCGCGGCCGCGTCCAGGGCGCCGTAGCTCATCGGCTCACCGTCACCGGTGAGCGCCAGGGCGTCCGGCCGGGCCAGCGCCTGTTCCTCGAAGAGCTCATGCAGGCATGCGGCGTCGGCCTCGGTGCGTCGGCCTTGCCACCGGGCGAGGTCCTGCGCGTCGCGCGAGGTGAGTGAGGGAAGCAGGGACAGCGGCCGGTCCGGGGCGGCCACGGCATGCCGCAGCAGGTCCTCCACGTACTCCAGTACGCGGCGGACGGTGTCCTCGTCGAAGAGCCCGGTGTCGTACTCGACCGCACAGCGGATGCCGTCGGACCGGTCGGCGAAGTAGAACGAGAGGTCGAACGGGGCCTGCTTGCGGGGCACGTCGAGCAGCCGGGCGGCCAGGCCGGTGCCGGAGAAGTCGAGCGCGGTCTCGTTCTCGAACTCCATCATGGCCCGGAACAGCGGGTTGCCGCCCGCCGCACGGGTCGGGTTGACGGCCTCGACCACCTGGTCGAAGGGGGCCTCCAAGTGCTCGATCGCCGTGCTGAGGCGGGACCGCACGCGGTGCACGAGTGCTTCGAAGGCAGGGTCCCCCGACAGATCGATGCGCAGCGCGGCCGCCTCCACGAACATGCCGACGGTGTGGCCGGCGCTCTGCGGGCGGCGGTTCACGGCCGTTCCCAGCACGACGTCGTCCTGGCCGGCGAACCTGCCGAGCACCGCGCCCACCGCGCCGAGCAGCGTCATGAACACGGTGCAGTTCCGGGCCCGGCTGAAGGCGCGGACCTCCCGTGAGAGGCCGGGGTCGAGGATGTGTTCCAGGGTGGCGCCGACGACCGGGGCCGTGTGCTGCCGGCGCCGGTCGGTGGGGAGTTCCAGAGGCGCGACGCCGTCCAGCTCACGCTTCCAGAACGTCAAGGACCTCTCCACTGCGGCCGGTTCGGGCTCGGGGACCTCACCGGAGCCGGGCTCGACGAGGTCCTCGGGCTCACCGGGCCAGGCCCGGTAGAAGGCGGTGAGGTCCTGGCAGAAGACCGGAGTGGACAGCGCGTCGAACACGATGTGGTGGGCCACCAGGTACAGCAGGTGCCGGTCCTCGGCGAGCCGCCCGAGCTTCGCCCGGAGCAGCGGACCGCGTGCGAGGTCGAAGTCGAGCAGGTCCTCGTCGTCCCGCATCCGCTCCAGGGCGGCGGCATCGTCCAGGCCGGTCAGGTCGACGACCGGGCAGTCGACGGCGAGGGAGGCCAGCACCACCTGTTCGAGCACACCGTCGTGGCTTCGTTCGTGGAAGACGGTGCGCAGCTGCGGGTGCCGGTCGACCGTGCGGCGCAGCGCGACACGCAGGGCGTCGAGGTCGAGAGGGCCCTCCAGAAGGAGCGCCTTGGGCTCGTGGTACGTGTGTTGCCCGGGTCGTATCCGGTCCAGCAGCCACATCCGGCGCTGAAGGGCGGAGGCCGGCGCGGAGCACGCTGCCTGCTCCGGGAGCGGCGCAACCGCGGCCGGAGAAAGGGACGGATCGGGCTCCGGCGCGGTGTAGCACCGCCGTAGCTCGTCGAGGTGGGGCAGTGCGTCGAGCATGAGCCCCGGCTCCACGCCGAAGTCGATGAAGCAGCCCACTTCGTCCACCCCCGCGTCGACCAGCGAGTCGAGCACGGGGCCGACGCTGACCGGGCTGCCGATGAGCGCGCGCGTCGCGCGGTATTGGTCGTACGCCCGGTCGAGGACGAAATCGAGGTCCTCGGGGGGTGTTGCGGACAGGTCGACGTCCAGGCCGAGGCTGTTGGCCATGGTGTCGAAGAGCTGAAGTGAGGACCGCAGATAGTCGCGGAAGGGGCGGCGGGCCTGCCGGCCGGCCCGCTCGGCGTCCGCACCGAGGTAGGTGTGGACGAGGACCGTCACTCGCCCACCGGCGGGATCGAAACCGTGGGCCGCTCTGGCCCTGCGGTACCGGGCGATGTTGTCGCGCAGATCATCGACGCTCTGCGTCATGAGGTTGGTGACGACACCGAGGCCCGCCGCGCCGGCCCGTTCGTAGCTCTCCGGGTTCGACAGGACCGCCAGGAACAGGGGAGGGGCCTCCTGCACCGGACGCGGGTGCAGCCTGACCTCGACCTGCTCGCCGGTGCCCGACGCCGTGCGAACGGCGCGCCCGGCCCACAACTCCTGGAAGGTGTCGAGGTGTTCGTGCAGGATCTCGCGCTGGCGACCGTAGTTCTCGGGGGCCAGGACGAAGTCGCGCGAGTGCCAGCCGGAGGCGAAGCCGAGGCCGACCCGGCCACCGGACAGGTTGTCGATGACGGACCATTCCTCGGCGACGCGCAGGGGGTTGTGCAGGGGCAGCACGACCGAGCCGGCATGCAGCCGAATACGGGAGGTCCGCGCGGCCAGTGACGCCGCAAGCACCGCGGGGCTCGGGAAGAGTGCGCCGAAGGAGTGGAAGTGGCGCTCCGGTATCCAGATGGCGTGGAAGCCGTGGTCGTCGGCGAAGGTCGCGGCGTCCATCAGGTGCTGGTAGCCGGCGGCGGCGTCCGGGTCCGCGTAGTCACCGAAAAAGTAGAGACTGAAGTCCGGGCGGCCGGCGGCTGCCTGCGGCGACGGGCGCAGCTGGGGACGCGTGACCGGCCGCTCCGCGACGGGCTGCGGCGGCGCGGACCCGGTGGGTGCGGCCTGCGGCTGCCGCGGGGCGCGGTCCGTGGGGCATTCCGGCAGGCCTTCGTCTCCCCCCGGCCCGGCCGGCGGGTCCCTGCGCAGGTCCTCCAGCGCCCGGAGCTGTTCCCCCGCCAGCTCGGTGAACTTCTCCAGCATGCTCTCGGCAAGCCGCAATTGACCGTCGATGACGGCGCATACGTCCTTCGTCGGCTCGGCGGGCTCCGCGCTGCCGGCGGGCCCCGTACTGCCGACGAGCTCCGTGCCGCCGGCGGGCCCTGCCAGAGGTGTGCGGTCCGCTGTGCCGTCCCCGTCGGGCGCCTCGGGTGCGGACAGCAGCGTGAGGAGCTTGCGCGGGGTGTCCGCGCCCTCGAACAGTTCGCGCACCGGCACCCGCACCCCGGCACCGGACTCCAGCTCTCGGGCCAGGGCCATCAGCGCCAGCGAGTCCGCCCCGGAAGCCACGAAGGTGCGGTCGAGGTCCAACTGGCCGGCGGTGAGGCCGACATGGCGTGCTATCAAAGACAGAACGTCCTGGCTGGTCTGTGTCACCGCGCGGATCCTCCTTCGCCGCGTCGCCAGAACGCACCGAGCCCGTCGATGTCTTCGATCGGATCGCTGACTCCGTGGCGCGCGCGCCAGTCGTGCACTGCCTGTCGGCAGACCGGGATGTGGTAGTCGTCGATGATGACGAAGCCACCGGGCGAGAGCTTCGGATAGAGGTGGACGAGCGTGTCCATGGTGGATTCGTAGAGGTCGCTGTCCAGGCGCAGCACCGCGATCCGCGGCACCGGAGCATGGGGCAGGGTGTCCTTGAACCAGCCGGGCAGGAACTTCACCTGGTCGTCCAGCAGGCCGTACCGCTCGAAGTTGCCGCGCACGGTGGCCAGATCGGTCGCCAGGAACGCGTTGTAGCGGTCCGTCGCGAGCAGCCGGTCACCCTCGTACGCGGACGCCTCCGCGGGCGGCATCCCCTGGAACGAGTCCGCGACCCACACCCGCCGGTCCGTCGCGCCGTACGCCGCAAGGACGGCGCGCATGAAGATGCAGGTGCCGCCGCGCCAGACGCCGGTCTCGATGAGGTCGCCCGGAACGCCGTCCCGCAGCACGGTCTCGACGCAGTTTTCGACGTTCTCCAGGCGCCGCATTCCCACCATCGTGTGTGCGACGGTCGGCCAGTCCACTCCCAGCCGCCGGTTGAGTTCGTCGTACGTCTCGGCAGGGGCCCAGCTCGCGGGGATCGGCGGATCCTCGTAGATCGTGTTGGTCAGGACGCGTTTCATGAGGTCCAGATAGAGCTGCGTGGTCGAGGGCACGAGAACCTTCCGAAGAGCCGGTGGCCGGTGGGGCCCGGACGCCGGCGGCGGCGCACGGGCAGCGGACGGCGGCGACCGGACCACCCACGTGGTCCGGTATCGACACTAGGGAGGTCGCGGGTGCCCGCGGCGCGGGCTTCCGGGGAGTGGAAGCCCCGCGACGGCGGCTCTGCTCCGCGTGTGATCGTCGGCTCATGCGGCACGGTGCCGCGGGGGAGGAGCCGCACGATGCCCGGTCGAGTGGGTGAGCTGATGGCGCATCACATACGTCGTCATCCCGAAGCGCCCGCCCTGGTCGCGCCGGACGGGAGCCTCACCTACGCCGCACTGGACCGGCGTGCCACCGCGCTGGCGCGGCGCTTGGTGCGCCAGGGCGTCCGGCCGGGCGACGTCGTGCTGGTGCAGCTGCCGCGCGGAGTGACGCTCGGCGTCACCGTCCTCGGGGTGCTGCGCGCCGGGGGCGCCCTGTGTGTGGTGGACCCCAGCTACCCGTCCGAGCGCATCCGCCACATGTGGCGGCACAGCGGTGCCCGCCTCGCCCTCGTGTCCGGCCCGGACGCGGCACCGGAGCCCGGGCCGCGGCTGCTGGTGCCCGACACCGTTCGCCCCGGACAGCTCCCTGCCGACGATTTGGGGCCCACCGGGCCCGAGTTGGCGCCCCCGCTGCCGACCGACCTGGCCTACGCCGTGTTCACCTCGGGGTCCAGCGGCGGACCCAAGGCCATCGCCATGCCGCACCGCTGCCTGGACAACCTCGTCGCCTGGACGCTGGCCGGCACCAGCGCCGAGCCGCTGCGCACCCTGATGTTCGCACCCCTGGGCTTCGACGTCTTCGTCCAGGAGGTGTTCACGGCCTGGTGCAGCGGGGGCTGTCTGTACGTCCCGGCCGACGAGCAGCGCAGCGACCTGCAACAGGTCCTGGAGCTGCTCTCCCGGTGGAGGATCCAGCGCCTGTTCGTGCCCCCGGTGGCGCTGAGCAGGCTCGCCGATCTCGCCGGGACACTGGGGCCGGTACCCGAGGACTTGCGGGAAGTGGCCGCCGCGGGCGAGGCGTTACGCATCACGCCCGGCATCCGCGAACTGTTCGCCCGGCTGCCGGACGCCCGACTGCACAACCACTACGGTCCCGCCGAGACCCATGTGGCGCTCGCCCACACCCTGACGGGCCCGCCCCGAACCTGGCCGGACGCGCCTCCGATCGGCCGGCCCGTCCCTGGGATGGCAGCCCATCTGCGGCCTGTCGCCGGGCGCCGGGAGGACCGGGCGTCCCAAGGGGACACCGAGTTGTGGCTGTCGGGCGTGGGGCTGGCCCACGGCTATCTGCGGGACGAGGAACGCACGGACCGGAGCTTCGCCCCGCTGCCCACCGAGGAGGGGACGGTGCGGGCGTACCGCACCGGGGATCTGGTCCATCGCCGCCAGGACGGCCTCCTGGAGTACGCGGGGCGGGTCGATGACCAGGTGAAGATTCGCGGGTACCGGGTCGAACCCGGGGAGGTCGAGTGCGCCCTGGGCCGCCACCCGGCCGTACGGGAGTGCGCCGTCGTCGCCTGGGAGCCCCCGGCCGGGGCCGAACGGCAGCTGGTCGCACATGTGGTGTCCGAGGCGGGACACCCGCCGGACCCCGCCGCGCTGCGCGCACATCTGGCTGCCCTGCTCCCCGACCACATGGTGCCCCGCCACGTCGTGACGGCCACCGCCCTGCCGCTCTCCCCCAACGGCAAGGTCGACCGCCGGCGCCTCCCGGCACCGTCTGTGGTGCCCGAGCCCAGCTCGTCCGCCCCGGGGCCGGGCGGCACCCCGGCGGGCGGGCCGGTGGCGGACGCGGTCGCCCGTCTCTGGACAGAGGTCCTCGGCGTGCAGGTCACGGATCCCGGCCACAGTTTCGTGGACCTGGGCGGCACCTCGCTGTCGGCCGCGGTCGTGGTCACGCGGCTGCATGCGCGCTACGGAGTCCGCATCGACCTTCAGGAATTTCTCCGGACACCGACCGTCGGTGCGTTGAGCGCTCTGATCACCGAGCGGGCCGGAGCATGACCTCCCCGCACCGCCGGCCGGCACCCGCCCCGGCCGGGCGCCGGGCGGGCGGCCACACGTCCTGGCTCCGCCAGTTCCACCCCGTGCCCCCCTCCTCCACGTCGCCAGGGCCGGTGCGCCGCCTGGTGTGTTTCCCCTACGCGGGAGGGTCGGCGGGAACGTACTTCCCGCTGTCCGAGGCGCTTGCCCCCGGGATCCGGGTGGAAGCGGTGCAGTACCCGGGGCGCCAGGACCGGGCCGGCGAGCGGCCGATCGAAGACCTGACCGTCCTCGCGGAGCACATCGCCCGGCAGGTGGCCGCCGGCCGGCATCCGGCGCCGGTCCTCTTCGGTCACAGCATGGGGGCGCTGCTCGCCTTCGAGACGGCCCGGTGCCTGGAGGCGGCCCACGGAGTCAGCCCTGGCCTGCTCATCGTCTCCGGGATGCCGCCACCCACCCGGCTGCCGTCCGTGGCGCTCGGGGACGGCTCCGAGATCCTCGCCGACCTGGCGCGTCTGCGCGGCATCGACCCCGGCCTGCTGCGCAACCCCGAGCTGCAGGAGATGATCCTGCCGGCGCTGCGCAGCGACCACCGCGCGCTGGACTCGTACCGGCCCGCTCCCGACGCCACGGTGGGGTGCCCGATCTCGGTCTTCACCGGCTCCGAGGACCCGCTCCTCGACGAACGCGCGGCCTGCGCCTGGGCGCAGCACACGCGCCGTGCCTTCCGGTTGCGTGTCTTTCCCGGCGGCCACTTCTACCTCGACGGCTTCCCGTCCGCGGTCACGGCAGCGGTGAAGGCCGAGACCTTTCTGACCTGACCGCCGAGACCGCAGAGGACCCGATGCACCCTCCCACGACTTCCGCTCCCCGCGCGCGTGCGCAGTTGCCGCCGCATGTGTACCTGCTGGCGCTGGGCACGTTCTTCATCGGCACGGACGTGTTCGCGATAGCGGGGATGCTGCCCGCGCTCAGCGCCTCGCTGGACGTCAGCCTGTCGGCCGCGGGTCAGCTGATGACGGTCTTCTCCCTCAGCTACGCGGTGCTCGGCCCGGTCCTGTCGACCGTCCTCAGCCGCTGGTCTCCCCGTACGTGTGTGACGGGTGCCCTGTGCGCGGTGGCGGCCGGCAATCTGGTGTGCGCCGGGGCGCCCTCGCTCATGGTGGCCTTCCTCGGCCGGGTTCTGGTGGCCGCGGGTGCCTGCCAGTTCACCCCGCATGTCGCCGCCCTCGCCGCCGCCTCGGTGACCGAGCAGCGGCGCGGCAGAGCCCTCGCCGTCGTCAACGGCGGACTCGTGGCCGGCTCGGTGATCGGTGTGCCGGCGAGCACGTGGGCCGCCGAGGCCACGAATTGGCGGATCTCCCTGACCCTCCTGGGGCTGGGGACGGCCGTGGTGGCCTCGGCGCTGGTGAGCGGTCTGCGCGGCCATGCGGAGTGTCCTCGTCCGATGAGCCTGCGCGAGCAGCTCGGAACCCTGCGCTCGCCGCAGGTCCGTCTGCTCCTGAGCGTCACCGCGCTCGCCGTGGTGGCGGAGTACTCCCTCCTCACCTACGCAGGCGCGGTGTTCGCCCCTGCCACGGGCCACGACGGCGGACGCCTCGGCCTTCTGCTGCTGGTCTTCGGTGTGGGCGGTCTGGTGGGCAACTCTGCCGCGGGGGCCTTTCTCGACCGCCCCATGGGCCGGCATCTGGTGCTGCTCTCCCTGGCCGGAATGGCGGTGGCGTTCCTCGTCATGCCCTGGACCACCACCTGCTACCCCGCCGCCCTGGTCTGCGTGGCCCTGTGGGGGATCGCGGGCTGGATGTACGCGACCCCCCAACAGCACCGTCTGCTGCGCCAGTCCGGTCCGGCAGGCCCGCTGGCGGTGTCCGTGAACAGTTCGGTGATCTACCTGGGCGGAGCGGCCGGCGGGGCACTCGGCGGCGCCCTGCTCGCGTGGCTGCCGGATCACTGGACGCCGCTGCCGGCGGCCGCCCTCTGTGCCCTCGCCGTGGTTCCCGAACTGCTCTTCCGGCGCCGGGAGCCGGTCACCGCCCGGCCGATCCGCGAGCCACGACCGACACCCCGGTAGGACGCGGCGGGCTGCCCGCGGTCAGCCCTCGCGGGATGTCACCAGGCTCGGCACGGCGGTCTGCTCCGCTTCGGGCACCGGGCGGTTCAGACGCCGCTTGGCGCCCAGGGCGCAGCCGGCCAGGCCTACCGGCAGCAGCACCATCCAGCCACTCCACAGCAGCACGAGGGCGCTCATCGCACACGCCATCACGGCCGCCCACCACAGGGGACGGCGGCTCGGCAGCAGTGCCACGCCGGCCGCCATACCGGCAGTGGTGACGGCGGAGAGCAGCACCGACGTCACCCGCATCAGCGGATCGAGGTCGATCCCCACCGCCACAACCGTGCCCATCAGGAGTGCCACCAGTGCCGCCTGCACACTCAGACTGCGGCGCGGCACCTCACCGGCGTTCGAGCCCTTCGCCAGGTACCGGGGCAGCACGCCGTCGCGGCCGAGGGCGGCCCCCAGACGGACCGCGCCGGCGATGAACGTGTTCACGGCACCGAAGGTCAGGCACACGGCCGCCACCGCGGTCAGGACGCGCGCGGCCGGCCCCAGGCCGACCTCCAGCAGCATCATCAGCGGGACGTGCGAGTTGCCCGCGCTGTCACCGAGCACGGCGATCGTGACCAGGCACAGTCCCAGGTACAGCGCGCCCACCACGACGAGGGTCACGCCGGTCGCGGCCGGCAGGTCCCGGCGCGGGTGGGAGAACTCGGCGGACAGGTGGCTGGCCGCCTCCCAGCCGCTGAACGCGTAGAAGATCAGCACGGCGGCGGACCCGATGGATCCCCAGCCGTGCGGGGCGAACGGCGTGAAGTTCTCCCACGAGGCATCGGGAGAAGCCGCAGCCATGGCTCCGACCAGCAGCAGTACGAGCACGCCGACCAGAATCAACTGCAGTCGCCCGGACAACGAAAGACCGACGCAGTTCGCCACCACAGCGGCGAGCAGAATCACCGCGGCGCTGGCCAAAGCAATTCCCTCGCCCATCCCCAACGCCTCGGCTACATATTCCCCGCCGATCATCGCCCCCGAAACGACTCCGAAGGGAACGGCGGCATAGAACCACCACCCCACGGTTGCGGAAGCGGACGCCCCGAAGGCTTTGGCTACGAAAGTGGAAACACCGCCACCGTCCGGAAAGCGGGTACCGAGCGTGGCGAACACCACCGCGACGGGGACACTCAAGGCCAGCAGCCCGGCCCAGGCCACAACGGACGCGGGACCGGCGGCAGCAGCGGCGAGTGCGGGCAGCGCGAGAACCCCGGGCCCCAGTACGGCGCCGATATACAAGGCGGTCCCTTCTCCGAGACCCAGGCGTCCACCCGACATAGGGCAGCCCTCACTTTCTTCGACAGCGGAAGGATTGAAATGCGGCCGCGGAAATTCATGGAAAAATTCCTGTTCCCTTGCGCCGCGCGTCGATGCTAGAGGGGTATTGCTTCCGCCGCCGCAAGGGCTGCACGAAATTCGTGCCACAGGAACGCGGGCCGGTCCGCGTCGAACATCATTCGCTGGATGGCCGGTTGAACATGCGGACATACGGTGGAACGCGGGTGATCGTCGAAGTCATGCCGCCTGACGGGACGGAACATCGAACCCTTGACTGCCGATGAAAAGACCTCCCCCTCCGTCGGGAGGCCGCGCCGCGGCTCTGCTCATACGGAGGCGGCTTCGGCCTGTGCCGGGTACGCCGTCGCAGGGGCAGGACGCTCAGCGGAGCCGTCTTTCCGCTCGCTGCGCAACAGGCCGTAGGCGTAGGCGTCTTCCAGGGCCTGCCAGGAGGCGGCGATGACGTTGTCACCGACGCCGACGGTCGACCACTCGCCGCTGCCGTCGCTGGTGGAGATCAGTACGCGGGTCGTGGACCGGGTGCCGTGCCGGCCCTCCAGAATGCGCACCTTGTAGTCGACCAACTCCAGCTCGGCCATCTGCGGGTAGCACTTCTCCAAGGCCCACCGCAGCGCCCGGTCCAGGGCGTTGACCGGGCCGTTGCCCTCCGCGGTGACCACGACCCGCTCGCCCTCGGCCCATAGCTTGACCGTGGCCTCGTTCGCATGGCTGCCGTCCGGGCGGTTCTCCACGATCGTTCGCCAGGACTCCACCCGGAAGGAGCGAGGGTCGTGCTCCGCCACCTCCTCGCGCAGCAGCAGTTCGAAGGAGGCGTCGGCCGCCTCATAGGTGTAGCCGGCCAGCTCCCGCTCCTTGACCCGCGCCACGACCCGGCCGACCAGCTCCCGGTCCTCGCCCAGGTCGATGCCCAGCTCCTTGCCCTTGAGCTCCACCGAGGCCTGCCCGGCCATGTCGGACACCAGCATCCGCATGGTGTTGCCGACCTGCTCCGGGGCGATGTGCTGGTACAGGTCCGGATCCACCTTGATCGCCGAAGCGTGCAGCCCGGCCTTGTGCGCGAAGGCGGACAGCCCCACGTACGGCTGGTGCGTGGCAGCGGTCAGGTTGACCACCTCGGCGATGGCCTGCGAGATCCGCGTCATCTCCGTCAGCTTGCCCTCCGGCAGCACCCGCCGGCCGTACTTCAGCTCCAGCGCCGCCACCACCGGGAACAGGTTGGCGTTGCCGACCCGCTCGCCATAGCCGTTGGCCGTGCACTGCACATGCGTGGCGCCGGCGTCCACCGCGGCCAGGGTGTTGGCCACTGCGCAGCCGCTGTCGTCCTGGGCATGTATGCCGAGGCGCGCCCCGGTCTCCGCCAGCACCGTGGCCACCATCGACTGCACCTGGGCCGGCAGCGTGCCTCCGTTGGTGTCGCACAACGCCACCACCTCCGCCCCCGCCTCGTGCGCGATGCGCACCACCTGCTGGGCGTAGCCAGGGTTGGCCCGGTAGCCATCGAAGAAGTGCTCGCAGTCCACGAACACCCGGCGGCCCTGGGCGTGCAGATGGCGAACGGTGTCGCGGACCATCGCCAGGTTCTCCTCCAGCGTGGTGCGCAGCGCCAACTGCACATGCCGGTCATGCGCCTTGGCCACCAGGGTGACCACCGGCGCCCCGGAGTCCAGCAGGGCCGCGACCTGCGGGTCGTCCTCGGCTGCGATCCCGGCCCGGCGGGTGGAGCCGAAGGCCACCAGCTGGGCGTGCCGGAAGTCGATCTCCGCGTGGGCGCGGGCGAAGAACTCCGTGTCCCGGGGGTTCGCCCCCGGCCACCCGCCCTCGATGAACCCCACGCCGAAGTCGTCCAGGTGCCGGGCGATGGTCAGCTTGTCCGCGACGGTGAGGTTGATGCCCTCGCGCTGCGCACCGTCGCGCAGCGTCGTGTCGAAGACGTGGAAGCAGTCCATGCTCTTCTTCATGGCAGTGCCGTCCTAGTGGTGATGGCCAGTCAGGGCACCCCGCGCCTCCTCCAGCTCAAGACACGGGACGGCCTCGGGCACCGTTTCTCCGACCGGTCCCCACGTCACGGATTCCAGCACGGAGGCAGCGGGGCGGGCGCACGCGTTTTCCACTGAACGCAAGGAAGATTTGCCGCCCGTACCGTGGACCGCAAGACTCCAAGGCCGAGCGGGGCGCATGGGCTCGCGGCCGTCACGTCGCGCGTTCGTCGCGTACCCGCGTACGGATCCCCTCCCACGACCGAGGACTGGCGACAACGTGCAGCAATTCACGGTTCATCGCGGAACGGCTGCGCCGCTCCGGCGCCGCGACATCGACACGGACCAACTGATCCCCGGCGAGTACTGCAAGCGCACCGGGCGCACGGGATACGCCGACGCCCTATTCGCCAACTGGCGTGAGGAGCCCGGCTACCTGCTGGCCAAGCCGGAGTACGCGGACGCGTCGGTGCTCGTCACCGGACCGAACTTCGGCATCGGATCGTCCCGGGAACACGCCGTCTGGGCATTGCTGGACCATGGTTTCCGGGCCGTGGTCGCCCCCTCGTTCAGCGACATCTTCCGGGGCAACGCGCTCAACAATGGCCTGCTGCCGGTCGAGATTTCATCGGCAGCGGTCGAACGCTGCTGGCAGCTCGCCGAGGACGACCCGGCCGCGATTTTCACCGTCGACCTGGAAAGCTGTGTTCTGCGCTGCCGTGATGCCGCATTCCCCTTCGCCGTGAACGAGTACAACCGCCGTATGCTGCTGCGCGGTTGGGACGACATCACCATGACCCTGTCGCATGAATCCGCTATTGCCGCCTATGAGAAGAAGCGGCCGATGTGGCTCCCCCGTACTCTGCTCGCCGTGTAGAAGCGGCGATCGGCGTGCGGATTCAGACGGTACGCCCGATGTGAACTACTGCTCCGTCTCGGGAAATGAGACAGGCTTCCTCGCCGATGACATGCTGGGCATGATCATTGCGGGCTGCCGAGTGCGGGCCGTCGATCGCGCCCCCTCATGTCGCCCACCGAGAACCGGGGACGACAAGGGGTTGTGTCGTGGAGTTGGACGCATTGGACCGAGCACTCCTACGCGCTATCCAGGCGGATGCACGGAGAAGCAACCGGGACTTAGCCTCAGCCGTCGGCGTTGCGCCCTCCACCTCTCTGGAGCGGCTCCGCACGCTACGGCGCCGCGGCGTGATCCGCGGCTTCACCGCCGAGGTCGACCTCGCGGCGCTGGGACGTCCGGTGCAAGCGCTCGTGGCCGTCCGCATCCGCCCGCCGTCGCGGAAAATTCTGGAGGAGTTCCGTGAGTGGGTCCGCGCCCTTCCCGGAATCGTCGGACTCTTCGTCACCACCGGGGACCACGACTTTCTGCTGCACTTGGCGGTGCCCGGCACGGACCACCTCTATGCCTTCGTCATCGATCGGCTGACGGAGCGCAAAGAGGTGGCGGATGTGCACACCTCGATCGTCTATGAGCACTTGGAAACCCAGATCATCGACCCGGCCGTGACGTCCGAATCCAAACCATCGCGACGCCGTAACGAGAGGTGAGATCCGTCATGCCCGGGGTGTGCAGCCGAAATCCGTACCGGCTGCGCGCCCTGTGCGCGTTCCACCCGGGTTCGTGCTGAGAGCCTTCCCCTCCTCTTTTCCACTGGCCGACAAGGCCGGATGGCAGCCCTGCGTTCGTCCGTAACGTGAAGCACCGCGCCGGACGGTCGTACACCGTCCGGGATGTGCTGCGCCAAGAAAGGAAAAGCGATGGGACGGACACTCGCGGAGAAGGTCTGGGACGATCATGTCGTCCGGCGTGCGGAAGGCGAGCCCGACCTTCTCTTCATCGATCTGCACCTGCTGCACGAGGTGACCAGCCCGCAGGCGTTCGACGG
>NZ_SDIG01000277.1:0-5024 GCF_004122755.1 Streptomyces sp. TM32 | reverse complement strand
GGGCCGTACCGGGGGCAGTACCAGGGGCTACACCGGGGGCCTGATCGGCGGGACCGGCCGGGCGGACCGTGGTGCGCGGACGGCCCGCGGGCGTCGCGCCCGGTGTGGGTCCGGGGACACGGAATCACCCCCGTGGATCCCGTGCCCCGAACCCTGCTGTGAGGGACGCGGGCCGGCCGGGGACGGTTGACGCGGTACGGCGAACTCGTCCATTCGGCTGAGGCACCTGCCGTCGCCGGTGCCCTCAGAGGCGGCCGCCGGCCGGGTCCGACGAGAGCCGCTGGGCGGCCCGCACGGGGAGCACGGACAGGGCGATGAGCAGCGCGGCCACCACGTTGACGACCGGGGCCTGGTGCGGGCGGGCCAGGTTCTCGTAGATCCAGATCGGGAGGGTCCGGGTGCCCGCGCCCGCCGTGAAGGTGGTCACCATGACCTCGTCGAAGGAGAGCGCGAAGGCCAGCAGGGCCCCGGCGAACAGCGCGGGCCGCAGCGCCGGGAAGGTGACGTGGCGCAGGGTCTGCCAGGGGCGGGCGCCCAGGTCGGCGGAGGCCTCGGCCAGTGACGGGCCGATCCGGCGGAGCCGCGCGGCGACGTTGTTGAAGACGATCACGACGCAGAAGGTCGCATGGCCGACGACGACCGTGAACAGGCCGAAGCCGATCCCCAGCGGCGTCAGGACAGTGCGGAACGCGGCGTTGAGGGCGATGCCGGTGACGATGCCGGGCAGCGCGAGCGGCAGCACGATCAGGAACGAGACGGTCTGCCGGCCGAAGAAGCGGTGGCGGTGCACGGCGAAGGCGGCGAGCGAACCGAGGACCAGGGCCAGGGCAGTGGCCCACAGGCCCGCCTGCAGCGAGGTCCACAGTGCGTCGCGGGCGCCCGCGCTGTGCAGGGCGCGCCGCCACCACTCGCCGGTCAGCGCGCCGGGCGGCCAGCCGAACGACGGGTCGGCGTTGAGGGAGTTGAGCAGGACCAGGAGCAGCGGGAGGTAGATCAGGGCCAGGCCGGCGGCCGTGACGCAGCCGAGGACGATGCGGGCGGTGCGGCTGAGATGCATCCGGCTGCCTCCTGCGGGACGGTCAGAGCGAGTCGAGTGCGCCGGCCCGGCGGACCGCGGCCAGGTAGCAGACGACGAGGACGACGGGGACCGCGGACAGCGCCGCGGCGAGCGGCAGATCGAGGGTGACCTGGGAGGCGATGACATTGCCCAGCAGCTGGGTGCGGCCGCCGACGATCTGCACGGTGAGGTAGTCACCGAGGCTGAGCGAGAAGGTGAAGACGGAGCCGGCCAGGAGCGCCGGGCGGACGGCGGGAGCGACCACGGAGCGCAGCGTGCGCAGGGTGCCGGCACCGAGGTCGGAGGACGCCTCCAGATGGTGGGCGGGCAGCCGCTCCAGGGCGGCGTGCAGCGGCAGGATCATGTACGGCAGCCAGAGGTAGGCCAGCACGATCACCACGGCGGTCGTGCCGTATCCGGGTCCGCGCAGGCCCAGCGGGGCGAGTGCCGCGTTGACGAGGCCGTGCTCGCCGAGCATCACCCGCCAGGCGTACGCCTTGACCAGATAGCCGGCCCACAGCGGGGTGAGCACGGCCACCAGCAGGGCACGGCGCAGCCGGCCGGTGGCCACCCACGCCATGAAGAAGGCCATCGGCAGCGCGAGCAGGGCGTCGAGGAGCGTGACGACGACGGCGATGCCGAGCGTGCGCAGGGCGACGGTGCGGTACACGGGGTCGGTGAGGATCTCCCGGAAGTTGTCGGCGGTGAAGGAGTGCACGACGTCCGAGGTGAAGGGGTCGGTGGTCCAGAAGGCCGAGAGGAGGAGGACGGCGAGGGAACCGAGGTAGGCGAGGATCAGCCAGAGGAGGGGCGGGGCGAGGAGTGCGGCGAGCCGGGCCCGGGCGCCCGGCTCGCGTTCCGTGACGGACACCGGCTGCCCGGCTCAGCCCTTGATCTCCGTCCAGGCGCGGGTCCATTGCGCGTAGTCGGTGCACGTGACGTTCTTGCGGCCGTCGAGGCACTGCGGGACGGGGGTGGTCCAGAAGTGGACACGGCGGTAGTAGGCCTCGTCGTCGGCGTGGTAGACGGCGCAGTGATGGGGGTCGGTGGTCTCCCGGCAGGCCTTGGCGTTGGCGGGTGCCTCGCCGAAGAACTCGGCCACCTGGGCGTTCACCTTCGGTGAGACGATCCAGTTGAGCCACTTGTAGGCGCAGTTGGGGTGGGCGGCCTTGGCGGAGACCATCCAGGTGTCGGACCAGCCGGTGGCCCCCTCCTTGGGGAGAACGGCCTTGACGGGGGCCTTCTGCGCAGTGGCGGTGTTGGCGATGACCTGCCAGGTGGTGCCGATGACGCTGTCGCCGCCCTTGAAGGCCGTGACCTCCTTCTGGTAATCGCTCCAGTATTCGCCGACGTACTGCCGCTGTTTCTTCAGCAGGGCCACAGCGGCGTCGAGTTGGGTGCGGTCCAGGGCGTAGGGGTCCTTGATGCCGAGTGCCGGGCGGGTCTTCATCAGGTAGAGGGCGGCGTCGGCGATGTAGATCGGGGAGTCGTAGGCGGTGACCTTGCCCGAGTACTTCGGGGCGCCGTCGAAGACGGCCTTCCAGGAGTCGGGGGCCGGGGAGACCTTGTCGGTGCGGTACATCAGCAGATTGGCGCCGCGGCCGTGCGGAATGCCGTACATCTTCCCGTTCTTGGAGTTGAACGGGCGCATCTTGAGGCCGCTGAAGATGTCGCGGTAGTTCGGGACCAGACGGGTGTTGACCGGCGCCACGTCCCCCGCGGCGATCAGCCGCAGGGTGGCGTCGCCGGACGCGGACACGGTGTCGTACTGCCCCGTCTTCATCAGCGAGACCATCTCGTCGGAGGTTCCGGCGATCTTCGTGTTGACCTTGCAGCCGGTCTGCTTCTCGAACGGGTGCACCCAGTCGGCCCGGGGGTCGTTGGAGCCGTCCTCGGCGTATCCGGCCCAGGCGATGAGGTCGACCCGGCCCTCGCCCTTGCCGACGCTCTTCCGCTCGGCGGCTCCCCCGCCGCCCGTCCCCCCGCCGCCGGAGCCGCAGGCCACGGCCAGCAGCAGTACCCCGGCCGCCACTGCCACGTCGTCCAGCTGTGCGCGTCATCCTCGTCGAGCACCCCGGGCACCAGCTCGACCCGGGTGCCCACGGCCAGGTCCGCGGCCGTGACGCCCGGCGCGGCCTGCCCGAGCACCACCATCCGCTCCGCCGCCAGCTCCACGGCGACCAGGGCGTACGGCTGCCACTCGGCCCCCGGGTCGGAAACATAAGGGGCGGGCGGTCGATAGCGGGCATCGGTGTACGACCAGACGGTGCCGTGCCGGGACAGCGGCACCTCCACCAGCTCGTCGCCGCCGCACGCGGGATTGCGGCAGAAGGTGTCCTCGCGGGGGAAGAACACCGCGCCGCAGTCCCGGCACCGCGTACCCAGCAGCCGGAAGTCCGCCGCGTCCTGATCGAACCACCCCGGCACCGCCGGCTTCCGCGTACGTGTCACGGACCCTCCCCAAGTGCGGACCGGGAACGGCGGGCCGGCAACGGCGAGCCGGCCGGCCGCGGACCGGCGGCGCGGCCCTCGCGGCCCTCCCGGAAACCCATAACTGACGGGACGTCAGGAGTGTGGCACGGTGCCGCCCGGTCCGGAACCCCGGTACAGTCCGGGCGATCACGTCGTTCACGAGGGGGAGTGCCCGTGGCTGAAGCCGCCCGCCCTGACGCCCGCACCGACGCCCGCATCGCCCCCCGGCCCGTCCGCCCGGCCGCTGCCCCCGCCGTACGGCTCACCGCCGTCCGCAAGGAGTTCGGCTCGGTGCGCGCCGTCGACCACGCCGAACTCACCATCCACCAGGGGGAGTTCTTCTCCCTCCTCGGCCCCTCCGGCTCCGGCAAGACCACCCTGCTGCGGCTGATCGCCGGCTTCGAGCGGCCCACCTCGGGCCGTATCGAACTCGCCGGCCGCGAGGTCACCGCACTCCCGGCCGCCCGGCGCGACGTGCACACCGTCTTCCAGGACTATGCGCTCTTCCCGCACATGACCGTCGAACAGAACGTCGCCTATGCGCTGACCGTGGCCGGGGTGCGCAAGTCCGAACGCCTCGCCCGCGCCCGCGAGGCCCTGCGCACCGTACGGCTCGACGACCACGGCCCGCGTCGCCCGGCCGAGCTCTCCGGCGGCCAGCGTCAGCGCGTCGCCCTGGCCCGCGCGCTGATCGACGGCCCGGGGCTGCTGCTGCTCGACGAGCCCCTCGGTGCGCTCGATCTCCAGCTGCGCCAAGAGATGCAGCGTGAACTGGCGCGCATCCAGCGCGCCACCGGCGTCACCTTCCTTCTCGTCACCCATGACCAGGAGGAGGCACTGACCCTCAGCGACCGCCTCGCCGTCCTCGATCGCGGCCGGATCGCGCAGATCGGCCCGCCGCTGGAGATCTACGAGCGTCCGGCCACCGCGTTCGTCGCGGGATTCGTCGGCACCACCAACCTGCTGAGCGGCCCGGCCGCGGTCCGCGTCGTCGGCGCCCCCGGCACCTACAGCATCCGCCCCGAGCGGATCCGGATCGCCGCTCCCGACGGCCCGGACGGCACACCGGGGCCGGGGGAGCGGAGCGTGCCCGGCCGGATCGCCGAGATCGTGCACGCCGGCGCCCACCTCCGCTGCGTGGTCCGCCTCGACGGTGGCGACGACCGGCTCACCGCACTGCGGCTGAACTCCGGGCCGCTGCCGCCGGCCGTCCGTCCGGGCGCCGCCGTGCACCTGCTGTGGCGCGTCGACGACGTCTCCGCGGTGCCCGGCTGAATCGCCGTCGGGGGCACCGCACCGATGGGCACGCCGACGAGGCGCACTGGTGGCAGACCGTCATCTTCCGGATACTGGCGGTGCTCGACAGTCGTGTGCGACAGCAGGAGTTCACCATGCGTAACGCGAATCCGTGGCAGGCCGCCGTGGCGGCCGGGGTACTGCTGCTGGCCGTGGCCTGCCACGGATTCGCGTTACGCATGGTGAACTCCTGCTGTCG
>NZ_SDIG01000276.1:0-5061 GCF_004122755.1 Streptomyces sp. TM32 | reverse complement strand
CCCAGCAGAAGCAGCGCGGTACCCAGCGGACGCCGGCCGAGCCGCCTCGCTGGGGCCGGTCGGGGCGGCGTGGGCAACCGTCGGCATCGGCCCGGCGGACGGCGCAAGCGTCTGCGCGGGCACGGCCGGCTCCGCCTTCGCGGACGTCGGGGTGTCCCACACGCTCGCGTCGACGGGAGCGGGGGCGGAGGCGGGGTCAGGAGCGGGGTCAGAGGCGGATATCGCGTCGGCCGCGGGTCCCGGGCCGGGCATGGCCGAGCCGCCGGCCGTCGCGTGTCCGACGGTCGTCGCCGGTCCGCCGTCCGCTTCCCGTGGCCCGTCCGTGCCCGACTCCCCGTCCGTACCCGGTCCGCTGCCCGTGCCCGGCGTCATCGCTCCCCCACCAAGATCACGCAGCAGATCGTGCTGCCAGTTGTTCTGCGCCGGTACGCCTGAAGCGGCCATTCCGCCCGACGCCGCCGGGCCGTCCGCCGCCGGTCCGCCCGACGCCGCCGGGCCGTCCGCCGCGGCCGTTCCGTCCGCCGCCGACGCCGATCCATCCGCTGCCATGTCCGTCTCCGTCTTTCCGGCTTTCCGGGTCAGAACGTGTGCAGCAGCGGGCCGTAGACCCCGAGCGCCCCGAGGGCCACCGGGATCAGCGCCACCACACTGACCGACTCGACGAGATTCAGCAGCCGGCGCAGCCCGACCCGCACCTGCTCCGGCACCCGCAGCGCGAGCACCCCGAGCGGCAGCACCGCCAGCACCCCCAGCACAGCCAGCGCACCCGACGGGTCACCCGAACCGGCCGCCCACCGCAGCAGCAGGCACACCGCGACCGCCGTACCGGCCGCCAGCAGGGCGATGACCTCGACGGCCAGGGGGTAGGCCCGCGCCCGCGACAGCGTCACCACGCACAACAGGGCCGCGGCGGCGACCGACCAGCCGTCCCCCTGCCCCGCGGCCAGGGCTCCCGCCGCACCCGCGCAGACCGCCACGGCGACGGTGGCCGGCGCGAGACCGCGGTGGGTCGCGCCCAGCGCGGTCGCCACCTGGTGGCGGCTCACCGGTGCCTCGCCGGAGCGCCGGTCGTCGAGCCGGGTCAGCCCGGCCGTCCGCAGCGCCAGCCGGGGCAGATACCCGAGCACGAGCACCGAGAGCACGCCGAGCGCAACTGCCGTACGTGCCAGACCGGTCAGCGCCAGCCCGGCCTCCCAGACGCCCACCGCGCCCGCGACCGTCGCCGCGCCGACGAGTCCGCCGCGCCCCAGCTCCGTACCGACGCCGAGCAGCGCGAGCACGGCCGCGACGGTCAGTCCGACCGCCGCCAGCCGCACCGCGCCGGCCGAGGAGGCCTGCCACGAGGCGAGCACGCCGAGCGCACCGCCCAGCAGAAGCAGCGCGGTACCCAGCGGACGCCGGCCGAGCCGGCCACAGAGGGCTCCGCCCGCCACGGCAAGCGCCCCGGCGATCCCGAGCCCGACTGCGGCGGCACCGGGTCCGTACCAACTCGCCGCCGCTGTCCCGGCGATGAGGGCCAGCAGCACACTCGCCGCACCGGCCGTCCCCGTCCGGCTCCGCTCGCCCCAGTGCCCACTGCGCACGTCCGGACCACCGGCGGCTGCGTCCGGCACGCCTGCCGCGTCCGTCATGTATGGCGCGTCCGTCATGTATGGCGCGTCCGTCGCGTCCTGCGCGACGGACGCCGCCGCCGTCTCCCGGCTGAGGGAGGCACCCGACACGGCCACCGCGTCCGTCCCCGCCCCCGTCCCCGTACTCATCCTCACCACGCCGACGCGGTCCCTGTGTTGCCAGTGGGCAACCGGCTGTCGCAGTGACGCGCCATCGTCGCTCCCCCTCCCGATCCGTACCGCGACACGATACGGCTCCCCTGCGACGGCGTGTCCAGCACGCCGGAGCAATTCGCCCGCGGGGACCGTCACCGCCCCCACCAGCCAAAATCCCGTAAATCACCCATGGCAGCACGGAGTTGGGCAGGGTCCGCCCGTCGGGTGCGGCGGCCATGGCCGGACAGGGCCCGGACAGGGTGAGGTAAACCCCACCGTCCGCCACCCCCTCAGCCCCATGGCACCGGGGAACGCCGCCGGGCAGGCTGGGCGTATGACGGAGAGATCCCGGTCCAGTCGGTCCAGTGCTGCTGAGGACGCCCTTGACGACGTCCCGCCACCGCCGCCCCGAGCGCTGTTCAGTGGCCTGATGTGGCGGGAGGTCGCCTACCTGCTGGCCAACTTCCCGCTGGGCGTCGCGGCGTTCATGGCGCTGGTGGTGTGGCTCACGCTGGGCATCGGGCTGTCCGTCACCGTGGTGGGCGTGCCGCTGCTGGCGACGGGGCTGCTGGCGTGCCGCCGGTACGGGAGGCTGGAGCGCGCCCGGGCGGCGGCGCTGCTCGGCGTACGGATCGCGGAGCCGAGCCCGCTGCGGCCGCGGGAGCGGGGGTTCTTCCCGTGGTTGTGGACGTGTCTGACGGATCCGGTCGCCTGGCGGCACGCGCTGTTCGCCTTCGTCCGGCTGCCGTGGGTGCTCCTCACCTTCCCGGTCGTCCTCGTCCTGCTGATCGTGGGCTGGCCGGTGCTGCCGTGGGTGGCGCGCTGGCTGTCCAACGTGGACCGGGCGATGGTGCGCGCGCTGCTCTCCCCCTCCGACGAGCTGGAGCGGCGGATCGCGGAGCTGGAGTCGGACCGGGTGACGGTCACCGACACCGCGGCCGCCGATCTGCGCCGCATCGAACGGGATCTGCACGACGGCGCGCAGGCCCGTCTCGTGGCACTCGCCATGGGGCTCGGGCTGGCGAAGGAGAAGCTGCTGGAGGACCCGGAAGCGGCCGCGGCGATGGTGGACGAGGCGCACGGCGAGGTGAAGCTCGCGCTCCAGGAGCTGCGGGACCTGGCCCGCGGCATCCATCCGGCGATCCTCACCGACCGCGGGCTGGGGCCCGCGCTGGCCTCGCTGGCCGGGCGCTGCACGGTGCCGGTGACCACCTCGGTCGACCTGGACGAGCGGCCCGCGCCCGCCATCGAGGGCATCGCCTACTTCACCGTCTCGGAGCTGCTGCAGAACGTCTCCAAGCACAGCGCGGCGCGGCAGGCGTCGGTCGAGGTGTGGCGGGTCAAGGGGGGCGGGCCCGCAGGGCCCTCGGACCGGGGCGGTGCCGGGCGACTGGCGGGCGACCGGCTGCTGATCCTGGTGTCGGACGACGGGCGGGGCGGGGCGCGGCTGGACGGTGGCAGCGGGATGGCCGGGCTCGCCGGGCGACTGGGCTCGGTGGACGGGCTGTTCGTGCTGGACTCGCCGGTGGGCGGGCCCACGAGGGTGACGGCGGAGCTGCCCTGGCGGGCGCGGACGGAGCCCGCGGCGGCGGCGTCGAGGGGCCGCTGAGGGGCGGTGTTCCGGCCCGTGCCGAGGGCGGGCCCCGACAGGCGCCCGTCGGACGCCCGGCGCCACAGGCACCGGGCCCCCACGCTCCTCCCCAGGGTGGGGAAAACCCCCGCCCAAGACTGCGAAGCCCCTCATGGTGCGCCGGGCGCCGGGCGCGGACCCTGGTGAGGACGGACGAGAGGGCGCCCGGCCCGGGGAACGGGCACGGCGCCGCCGACAAGGGCAACGGCCGCACCCCGGCACGCCAGGGCAGCGCCGCCACCGGCAGAACGGACGAGACGAGACGATGGATTCCGCATACGCACCGCAGCACCGCGGCTCCCGTGTGCCCGTGGGGCTGCGCGCCCCGTTCTCCGGGCGCACCTGGCGGGAGACCCTGTACCTCCTGCTCAACCTCCCGATGTCCCTGGTGATGTTCACGTACACGGTGGTCGTGGTCTCTCTGGGCGCCGGGCTGCTGGTGACGTTCCTGGGCATCCCGGTGCTGGCCGCCGGTCTCGCCGGCGCCCGCGGCCTCGGCTTCGTGGAGCGTGCGCGGGCCCGCGCCCTGCTGGGGCTGGACGTCGCCGATCCGAGGCCGGTCCGGGCCGCCAAGCCGGGCCTGATGGGATGGGTCGGGGCCGTGCTGAAGAGCGGGGAGTCCTGGCGGCACCTCGTCTACTCCCTGGTGCACTTCCCGTGGGCGCTCTTCACGTTCGTCTTCTCGGTGGCGTTCTGGTCCGTCGGGTGGGTGCTGCTGATCTACCCCCTGTGGCGGTGGGTCTTCCCCTCGTACTTCGACCGGCCGGGCATCGTGATGTGGGAGGAGGGCAACGGCCACGCGGTCTACCTCGACACCCCGGCCGAGATCGCGCTCACCGGCGGGATCGGGCTGCTGATGGTGCTGGCCGGGCCGTGGCTGATCCGCGGGCTGACGCAGGTGGACCGGGTCATGGTCCTGGGCCTGCTGGGGCCCTCCTCGCTCGCCTCCCGGGTCGTGGAGCTGGAGTCGGACCGCGGGGTGGTGGTGGACACCGCGGCGGCCGACCTGCGCCGCATCGAGCGCGATCTGCACGACGGCGCCCAGGCCCGGCTGGTCTCGCTCGCCATGGACCTGGGTCTGGCCAGGGAGAAGCTGGCCGAGGACCCGGAGGCCGCCGCGAAGATGGTGGACGAGGCGCACGGCGAGGTGAAGCTCGCGCTCCAGGAGCTGCGGGACCTGGCCCGCGGCATCCATCCGGCGATCCTGACCGACCGGGGGCTCGGCCCGGCGCTGTCGGCGCTGGCCGCGCGGTGCACGGTTCCGGTCTCGGTGAGCGTCGAGCCCATGCGCCGGCCGGCCGCGGCGATCGAGGGCATCGCCTACTTCACCGCCTCCGAGCTGCTGCAGAACGTCTCCAAGCACGCCATGGCGGGCAGCGCGACGCTGGACGTCTGGCGCACCGAGGACCGGCTGATGGTGCTGGTCGCGGACGACGGCCGGGGCGGCGCGCACACCGGTGCCGGAACCGGCCTGGCGGGCCTGGCCGAGCGGCTGGCGTCCGTCGACGGCCTGCTGGTCGTGGACTCCCCGGCCGGCGGCCCGACCCGGGTCACCGCCGAGCTGCCCTGGCGCGGGTGACCCCCGGGCGGGAACGACGCCCCCCGGACGGCGGCGGCTCCCGGCCGGGGGTCACCCGCGCCAGGGCAGCTCGGCGGTGACCCGGG
>NZ_SDIG01000030.1:0-55494 GCF_004122755.1 Streptomyces sp. TM32 | reverse complement strand
ATGGGCCCAGATCATGTTTATGACCCCCCCGACGCCCCCGCTTGCGTTACGAGAGGAGGCCGGCCCCCTCAAGCTGCCCGCCACTCTGGCGCTCGGCGACCGCCTCCCGCCGCTCCCCGAGGTCCCGGCCCCGCTCGGCCCCGACGACGGCCCCCGCACCTGGGCCGACATCCGCTACCGCGAGGACGGCCCGGCCGGCTTCCTGGAGTTCTCCTTCCCCGGTGGCGCGATGAGCACCGACCACTGCCGGCGCCTGCTCGCCGCCTACCGCCACGCCTGCACCCGGCCGACGTCCGTCCTGGTCCTCGGTGGCCGCCGGGACTTCTTCTCCAACGGCATCCATCTGCACGTCATCGAGGCCGCCGACGACCCCGCCGAGGAGTCCTGGGCCAATATCCAGGCCATGGACGATCTGGTGCAGGCCGTCCTCACCACCACCGACCGGCTGGTGGTCGCCGCGCTCGGCGGCAACGCCGCAGCCGGCGGGGCGATGCTGGCCCTCGCCGCGGACGAGGTGTGGTGCCGCTCCTCCGTCGTGCTCAACCCCCACTACCGGCTGATGGGGCTCTACGGCTCGGAGTTCTGGACCTACACCCTGCCCCGCCGTACGGGTCCCGAGGTCGCCGAGCAGCTCACCACCCGTGCCCTGCCCCTCACCGCGGCGACCGGGGCGCGGCTCGGCCTGGTCGACCGGATCCTCGACTGTGCCGCGCAGGAGTTCGCCGCGCGGACCGCCCGCCTCGCCGTCCGGCTGGCGTCGGCGGCCTCGACCCAGGCCCGGATCGCCGCGAAGAAGGCCGACCGGGAACGCGACGAGGCCGACCGGCCGCTCGCCGCGTACCGGGACGACGAACTGGCGCGTATGCACCGCATCTTCTTCGACCCGGAGCAGCCCTATCACGCGCTGCGCCGGGCCTTCGTGCGCAAGGAGCCGGCCGGCACCCCCGCGCATCTGAACTCCGCAGCGCCTGCCGGGACATGAGGCACTCCTGCCCGGTCATGAGCGGATATACCCCGACCTTTTCGGCGAGCACCGAAACGCCTCGCCGCAGGGGCCGGCCCCCGCCATGGTGGAGCCCGAGCGCGGGCACTCGTCCGGGCTCGGACCACACGGAACATTTCCGGGGGAAGGAACCCACATGATCCGCAGGATCTCCGCCGTCGCCGTGATGGGGGCCGCGGCCGCGGCACTCGCCCTGTCCGGTACGTCCGTTGCCGCCACCCGGGCCGACGGCCCGCCGGCCCCGGCGGCCCACGGACCGGTCAAGGCCCGTCCCGCCGCCGGCGCCCACCACGCCACGCACGGCCTGGCCAACGCCTGCTGGTACAGCGGCAGCCACTGGTGGTGCAACAACAGGAGTGGGGCGCCCGTCTACCAGCCCGGCAGTACGACGGTCGTCGGCTACATGAACTCCAACCCGTCCTGGTTCGTCTGCCGCAGCGACAACGGCGGTCACGTCGGCGGCCCGCACCCGAACCGGTGGGAGTGGACCCAGGCCGACAACGGGGCGTGGGGCTGGATGAAGGACACCGACATCTCCAGCGAGACCGACCCGCTGCCGGTCTGCTGAGGTGCGCCCGGGGCCGGTGACCGACACCCGTCGGCCACCGGCCCTGTGCCGTGCGCCGGTGCGGCAGTGGACCTATGGAGCGGGCTGGTACTTGTAGCCGATGCCGAACACCGTGGTGATGGCGTCGCGCGGGCCGGGCCCCAGCCGCCGGCGCACCCGCGCGATGTGGACGTCGACCGTACGGTTGCTGGACTGGCAGCTGGGCCAGACGGCGGCCATCAACTGCTCCCGGGTGAAGGTGCGCTGGGGATGCCGCACCAGGTGGGCCAGTAGATCGAATTCCAGCCTGGGCAGCTCCAGCTGGCGGCCTCGGGCGAAGACGGTGCGGGCCGCGGTGTCGATCCGGATCGGCTCCGGCCGGGGCCGGCCGGCAGGGGAGGCGTCGGGGGCGGGCTCCTCGCGCGGGGGCGCCAGGATGATGTGGACCTCGTCCGACGGCAGCCGGTGCACCGAGACGGGTTCCAGGTCGTGCAGGGTCAGTTGCCACGTGCCGTCGGGGAGCCGGTCGACCGCCAGCGGCGGCTCGTCGCCCGGCCCGGTTGTGGGCGGCTGCCCGGGGCCGGCCTCCTGTCGTAACGCAAGCGGGGTCGTCGGGGAGTTCATAAACATGATCTGGGCCCATTCCTCTTGCAAAGCAGGCGTGTACGGACAGACAGGGCGGTGCTCGACGTTCAGGGTGCTGAGGTGACGCAGCGATCGCGCCGCGGACGGGTGGTGCGGCGACCGGGCGCGTCTGCACAGAGGTGCGCCCAGCGGGGGCGATCGCTCCGTTCGTACCGCGAGAACGCTCGCGCCCATGCCCGTACCCAGCCATGACGTGGTGCGAAGTCACGGCTTCCGGTCCGGATGAACGCTACATGTGATCGAGCAGTTCCGGAAAGTAGCTTCCGCGAATTCGGTTGCTCTTGAGCCGACTTTGTGATTCGTGGCGCCAACTGGGTTGACGGCCCGTCTCGTTGGGTGAGACGGCCTGCCGCGCCGCCCCGTCCGGCGTGGTGGGGAGGGTCGTGCGGACCGGCCGGGATCCGTGGGGGGGGGTGTCGAGATCCTTTCGTGCGCGCCGCCTCGGCGGCGTTCCCCGGCGCGCGTCGGGTCTGCGGGGGGGCGGAGGGAGTCGAGGCCCGGCCCCTGTGGGCCGAACTGCACGGTGCCCTCTTGTCAGGTGCGATACGGAGGGGTAATAAGCATCGATGTTCAGTTGTGGAGGTTGCGTGAACGTGTGAATATGCCAAATTAATGCCCTGTAACTAACGGTGCGTCAAAGTGGAGAGGTTCGGGAGGACCTCCCGAGAAGTTGTTTCTGTTTCAATTTCATCGCAGACTAAAAGGTGCGGAACCAGATATTCCAGGCGGCTTGTTTTCGCGCGGAGTTGAGAATGAGTAGGGTGTGGCCGCTGTCACCTGACCAGTGGCGGCGATCCAGCTGAATTCGGCACAGCTGGAATGCGATGGGGGATGACGCCTTCGTGACCGGGAGGGGACCATGGCGGCCGGCTCATTCGAGGGACAGTACGTGTGGAGTCCAGCAGCCAATGACCGGGCGCTGGCGCACGCGTGTATGGACGTCAGTACGGGACGGTACTTGAGCGCGCACGAGGTGCTGCGGGAAGCGCGGGAGGATTTCGAGGTGCGGGCCCACCGGTCGCTGGTGCTGGCGTCCGTGGCGGCCGACTCCGACCTGGCGGAACGCTGGCTGGCCGAAGAGCCCGGCCCGGAGGCGGCGTTGCTGTGGGCCCGGGTGGCGATGCTCCGCGCGCTGCGCATGGCCGACGCCGGCGACCGGCGCCAGGGCGTCCTGGCGCGGATAGCGCAGACGGCGTGCGAGCGGGCCGCGAAGCTGCTCCCCGACGACCCCACCCCGTGGGTCGCCCAGCTGGCGCTGACCCGCCTGGACCGCCCGCGGGACCCGGCGCCGCAGGGGCTGCTGACCGCGCCGCCCGGCCCCTGGTACCTCTTCGCCCACATCCTCCGGCTGGCTCCCTGGCACCGGGAGGCACACCATCGGTTTCTGTCGTTCTTCTTCACCCGCTACGGCGGTTCGTCCAGCGCGAGCTGGGACGTTGCCGCGTTCCTGAGCCAGCGGGCCCCGGTCGACTCGTCGCTGCGGCTGCTGCCGCTGGTGGCGCTGGTCGAGGACTACAACCCGTCCGCGCTGCTCGCGGACCGCACATGGGAGCAGCCCCAGTGGATCACCACCGCCACGGGCATCTACCGCAACTGGTTCCCCAGGGTTGCCGATTACCGTTTCACGCCGGTGCTGGATCTGGCGTATCTGGCACATGCGCTGTTCATGGCGAATCGCGAATTCGAGGCGCGCGAAGTCTTCACGGCCATGGGGCCGTATGCCTCGCGCATGCCCTGGAGTGCATTCGGTGATCCCGAGGATCAATTGACCAAGGCCAGACGTTCCTGCGGGCTTCCCGTGCCGCACGACGGCTGATGCACAAAAAAGTGTCCGGGCGCGCTGGATTCATCGTCTCATCGTCGCGCGGGACCGCTTCATTCCGTTCCAACCGTTCGATCAACTCACCCCCACACATTCCCCGGTACCCCAGAAAGGTGCGGTTGTGTCCGAGCGTACGTCGCCACCTCGCTCGAAATCCCCCCACGCGGCAGATTCCGTCACTCTCGACGATGACGCCACGCTCCACGCCATGGGCTATCCGCGGAAACTCACCCGCAGATTCCGCGCGTTCGACAATTTCGCCATCTCCTTCACCATCATCAACATTATTTCCGGAATCTTCTCTTCCTTCGGCTTCGGGATGAACGCCGGCGGGCCGCTGGTCCTGATCTTCGGCTGGATCGGCGTCTCGGTCATGGTGCTGTTCGTCGGCGCCGCGATGGGCGAGATCGCCTCCGCCTATCCGACCAGCGGTGCGCTCTACTTCTCGGCCGGCAAGCTGGCCAAGCGCCACCAGGGCGCGTGGTCCTGGTACACGGGCTGGCTGAACTTCGTCGGCCAGGTCGGCGGCACCGCCGCCACCAACTTCGCCGCCGCCACGTTCATCCAGGCATTCCTCGCCATGCAGTGGCCGGACTACCAGCCGACGCCCCAGGAAACCGTCGGCCTCACCGCGGCCATCCTTCTTCTCCAGGCGCTGGCCAACGCCTATACGGTGCAGCTGGTTGCGGTGGTGAACCGCATTTCCGTGTGGTGGCTGCTGATCGGCATGGTGGTGATCGTCGGCGCCCTGACCGTGATCCCGACCGACCATCAGTCGCCTTCGTTCGCACTGCACTTCGTCAACAACACCGGCTTCACGCATGCGGTGTACGGCGGAATGCTGGGCCTGCTCGTCACGAGCTGGACCTTCACGGGTTTCGACGGCAGTTTCCACATGTCCGAAGAAACGGTGAAGGCAACCGTCAACGCGCCCCGCGGCATCATGCGCGCGATCAGCTACTCCGCGCTCACCGGACTGATCCTCATGCTCGCGTTGGTGTACGCGATCCGTGACTACGGGCATGCCGCGAGTGCCGACGCACCGCCCGTGCAGATTCTGATCGACGCGCTGGGACAGGGCACCGCGAAGTTCCTGCTGTTGATCGTTATCGGGGCCATGCTGTTCTGCGGTCTGGCCAACATGACCAGCAATACGCGGCAGATCTTCGCCTTCTCCCGGGACGGTGCGATGCCCGGCTCCCGCTGGTGGCATTCGGTGTCCGAGCGGACCCGCACCCCCGTCAAGGCCGTCTGGCTCGCCGCGGCCTGCCCCCTGGTGCTGGTGCTGCCCGGCTGGTGGTCCCACACCGCCTTCACCGCCGTGGTGAGCGTCAACGTCGTCGGACTGTTCCTCGCCTATGCGGTGCCCATCTTCCTGCGGCTGCGGCTCGACGACTTCCAGGCCGGGCCGTGGAACCTGGGGCGCTACGGCAAGCCCGTCGCGGCGATCGCGGTGGTCTGGATCCTGGTCAGCAACGTGCTGTTCATGCTGCCGCAGGCGTACCCGATCACCCCCGCCTCGTTCAACTACGCGCCCGTCGCGCTGGCCGTGGTGCTGATCATCGCCACCGTGTGGTGGTTCGCCACCGCCCGAGGGCGCTTCCAGGGGCCGGTCAGCTACGGCCGTCCCGACGAGGTCGCCGCGATGGACCTCATCTAGGGCCGGACCCCCCCGTGGTGCACAGGGCGGGCCGGCCGCTTACGTGGCCGGCCCGCTCCGCTCACCGTCACCGGCCCTGCAACACCCCCTGTTCGCTCGCCCCCTGACCCCACCAGAAGGGACGAACCCCCGGTATGCCCACGCTCGGAAACGCACCGGACCCGCAGCCCGTCACCGGCGAACTCACCGTCACCACCGCCGCGTTGGACGACTGGCACCAGGTCGCCCAATGGGCCGCCGACGAGGAGTGGAACCCCGGACGCGGCGACACCGCCTGCTTCCACCCCACCGACCCCGCGGGCTTCTTCGTGGGACGCCGCGACGGCCGGACCGTCTCCGCCGTTTCGGTCGTCAACTACTCCGACACCTACGCGTTTCTCGGCTACTACCTCGTCCACCCCGACCACCGCCGGCAGGGCCTGGGGCTCGCCACCTGGCGCGCCGCCCTCCCGCACGCCGGTGCCCGGACCGTGGGCCTCGACGCCGTCCCCGCCCAGCAACACACCTACGAGCGGGCCGGGTTCACCCCGGCGTACGAGACCATCCGCTACGGCGGACGCCCCGCCGGCCCCGGCACACCGCCGCCGGAGGTCGTCCCCGTCACCGGTGCGCACCTCGACGCGGTGGCCGGCTACGACCGGCGCTGCTTCCCCGCCGACCGCCGTGCCTTCGTCACCCGTTGGCTGACCGCCCCCGGCCACACCGCCCGCGTATTTCTGCGCGACGGAGCGGTCGCCGGCTACGGGGTGATCCGTCCGGCCCGCACCGGCCATCGCATCGGCCCGCTCTTCGCCGACACCACCGAGGCCGCGGCGGCCCTCTTCGACGCCCTCGCCGCGACCGCCGGCCCGGCAGCCGAGGTCTTCCTCGACATCCCCGGCCCCCGGCACGCCGCCCGCACCCTGGCCACCACCCGCGGCCTGACCCCGCAGTCGCACACCGTCCGGATGTACACCGGCCCCGTCCCGCCGGCGGACCAGGAGCGCACCTTCGCGGTCACCAGCCTGGAACTCGGCTAGGCCGGGCCGGGCCAGGGCAGTCGTCGGTTTCCCCGCCCGGTCCGGCGCCGGGCGGGGAAACCGACGGTCCGTCATGCGCCGACCGTGCCGTCGATGGCCTCGCGCAGGAAGTCCGCATGGCCGTTGTGGCGGGCGTACTCGTGGATCAGATGCAGCATCACCAGGCGCAGCGAGACATGCTCGTCCCAGCGGGGCTGGTAGCCCGTGACGTCGAGCGAGGCGGCCGCCCGCTCGATCCGGCGGGCGTGGGCCACCTCGGTCTGCCAGGCGTCGAACGCCTCCGCGCGGGTGGCCGTGCTCGCGTCGTACGCCACCTGGTAGTCGCCCTCGGCCGACCAGACCAGCGGGAGGTCCTCGCCGTTGATCACCCGCCGGAACCAGCTGCGTTCCACCTCGGCCATGTGCCGCACCAGACCGAGCAGGGAGAGCGTGGACGGCGGGCTCGATCGGCGTCTGAGGTCCTCGTCGGACAGGCCGTCGGTCTTCATGGCGAGCGTGGCCCGGTGGAAGTCCAGAAAGGAGCGCAGGGTCTCCCGCTCGCCGGCGCGTACGGGCGGGGCGATGCGTTCGGTGGTCACGGTGGGTTCCTTTCCGCGGCGCGTTCCCGGGCAGGGCACGGCCGGTGGGGTGTCGGGGTGCTGAGGGGATCACGGTGCTGCGCGCCGTCTGCGGGGGGCCGGACCTGGCGGAAGTGCGGTGGCCAGGGCGGCAGGACGAGAGTCCCGGGCGCGGGCAGGCGGCGGTCGAGAGGATCTTTGCGGCTGCCGCGGGCCGCCGCAAGGTGTTTACGGGAGCCGGCGGGACGGCGGGCGGTGCACGGCAGGTCGCGCCTCCCGGGGGCGGCGGATGACGCGTACCGGGTCCATGACGGCGCCGGAACCGGCCGCTCGCTCGTACCGGACTGCCCGGAGTCCGTGAACGGCCCCGGAACCGGCGGGCGGCCCGTTCCGCGGACGGTGCGCCCACGGCACACCCCACCGCGGAACGGGCCGCCCGGCCGCTCCCGGCCCCGGCCTCAGTCGTCGGCCGTCACGGCAGATACCGCTCGATGGCGCCGGGACCTTCCTCGGCGATCAGGCGCCTGGCCCATTCCAGGCTCGCGGGGGTGGGTTCGCGCCCGGACGCCTTCACCAGGTCCTCCGGGTCGTAGGGCCGCTCGCTACCGGTGTACAGCTCGGCCGGCCGCCGCTCGGCCGACTTCTCCCTGCCATTGGTCGTCACAGGTCCTCCTCTGTCCGCGCCCGCCGGGTCGCCGGGACCTCGCTTGGTTCCATCATGGGACCGCCTCCGAACACCCGCACGATGTGCGCCGGGCCGGTCCGGGGCCCCGGACCGCCGCGGCCGGTCAGCCGTCCGGCCGCGGAGCCCCCGGATACCGCGGCGGGAACGCCTGCTCGGTCCAGATCGTCTTGCCGTACGGCGTGTAGCGCGTGCCCCAGCGCTGCACCAGCTGCGCGACGATGAACAGCCCCCGTCCGCCCTCGTCGTCACTGGCGCTGTACCGCAGGTGGGGCGAGGTATGACCGGTGTCGGACACCTCGGTCAGCAGGGTCTGATCGCGCAGCAGCCGCAGGTGCAGCGGCCCGGACGCATGCCGTACGGCGTTCGTCACCAGCTCGCTGACCACAAGTTCGGTCGTGTAGGACAGCTCTTCCAGGCCCCACTCCGCGAGCTGCCGGGTGGCCAGCTCGCGGGCTTGGCCCGCGGCCGCGGGCTCCGTGGGCAGCTCCCAGGCCGCCACCTGCCGGGCGTCCAGCTCGCGGGTGCGCACCAGCAGCAGCGCCGAGTCGTCGGCGGCCGGCCCGTCCGGCAGCAGCGCGTCCAGCGCCCGGTCGCAGAGCTCGTCCAGCGGCCGGTCGTGCTCGCTCAGCACCCGGCCCAGGATCTCCAGCCCTTGGTCGACGTCCCGGTCGCGGGCCTCGACCAGCCCGTCCGTGAACAGCGCGATCAGGCTGCCGGCCGGCAGCTCGATCTCCAGGGACTCGAACGGCAGGCCCCCCAGGCCCAGCGGCGGGCCGGCCGGCAGAGCGGGGAAGGACAGGCCGCGCTGCGGGGCGACGACGGCCGGCGGCAGATGGCCGGCCCGCGCCATGGTGCACCGCCGCGACACCGGGTCGTAGACGGCATACAGGCAGGTCACGCCGATGGTCACATCGTCCGGCGGGCCGCCGTCCCCGGCGGCCGTGGCGGGCCGGCCCTCCGTGGTGGGTCCCACCAGATCGTCCAGCCGGCTCAGCAGCTCGTCGGGGGACAGGTCCAGCCGGGCCAGGGCGCGGACGGTCGTCCGCAGCCGCCCCATGGTCGCCGCGGCCTGCAGGCCATGGCCGACCACGTCCCCGACGACCAGCCCGACCCGGGTACCCGACAGGCCGATCACATCGAACCAGTCGCCGCCGACCCCGGCCCGGTCGTCGCTGGGCAGATAGCGGTAGGCCAGCTCGACGGCGGACTGTGGCGGCAGATGCTGCGGCAGCAGGTTGCGCTGGAGGGTGAGCGCGGCCCTGTGCTCCCGGGCGAAGCGGCGGGCGTTGTCCAGGCAGACCGCCGTGCGGATGACCAGCTCCTCGGCGAGTTCGGTCTCCTCCTTGTCGAAGAGCGAGGGATGGGAGTCACGGAGGAAGGTGACCAGCCCCATCGGGGTGCCGCCGGCCCGCAGCGGTACGACCAGGGCGCCCTCGTCGCGCACCAGCCCGCCCGAGGACAGGCTGCGGTACTGGAGCGAGCCGGGCGGGTACTCGACGCGGTGCGGCCCCGTCGGCGGGCCGTCCGAGGCGCCGTGGACGGAGCGGGCGGCGACCCGCATCAGGGTGGGCACGCGGCCGTCGGACCTCCCCGGCTCCTCGCCGTCCAGTACGGACCCGACCAGATCGACGGTGACCAGGGACGCGAAGTCCGGCACCGTCACCTCGGTGATCTCCCGCGCGGTGACGGTCATGTCGAGCGTGGTGCCGATCCGGGCACCGGCCTCCACCAGCAGGTTCAGCCGGCGTTGTGCCTGGTAGCGGCCGGTGATGTCGAAGGCGTCCTCGCACACCCCGAGCACCTGGCCGCGGGCGTTCTGCAGCCGGTAGTAGGCGCAGGACCAGACATGATCGACACCCGGGTCGGAGGGCAGCTGGCCGACGAGGTGCAGATCGAGGATCGGTTCGCCGGTGTCGATGACCTGGTGCATCACCGCGTCGAGGGTGCGCGGATAGCCGTCGGTCATGAACTCGGCGTCCGGGTACAGCTCGTCGGCCCGGGCGCCGAGGAACTCCCGCAGCGGCAGTCCGACCTCCCGTACGTACGCGGTGTTCGCCCAGGTCAGCCGCAACTCCGTGTCGTAGATGCCCAGGCTCACCGGGGACTGGGTGGCCAGGCCGTGCAGCATCGCCTGGCGGGACTCCCACATCCGGTGTGCGCCCAGCTCGGCCGCCACCAGCACCCGGGCCGGCAGGGAGCCCGCGCCGTCGGGCACCTTGGCGAGCGCGCAGATGGCCACCGCCATCCGCAGCAGCCGGCCGTCGCGGTGCCGCACGGCACGTGACTGGCTGGTGCTCAGCGAGGCGTCCGGCGACTGCTCGGCCCAGGCGTCACCGGCCGGAACCAGCGTTTCCAGGTGACGTCCGATGATCTCCTCGGGGCGGTAGCCGAGCAGATCCTGGGCGGTCGGACTCCATCCGATGACCGTGTCCTGGGCATCCAGAACCGCTGTGGCCGCCCTGGTGACGTCGAGGGGACCACGGAAGTCGGCACTCTTCGCCGCGTTCCATGCGTTCATGGCATCAACCCAGCCCGGTTCAGTATCTACAGCATCGAGCCGGAGCAGGACCGGCACAACCGCGCTGCACGAGGACGCGCCCTTGGTGCGGCGGTGCCCCGTCGCTGGCAGAGTGGGAAGGGGTGGTGAGCGACAGGAGGCAGATGTGAGGTCGGCTTGTGACCCCGTCACCGCGGTACGTGGTGCTCCGTGCTGGGTCAGCCTGATGGCTCACGATCTGGAGGCCGCCCAGAAGTTCTACTCCGCGGTACTGGGCTGGCGGTTCCGCCCGGCATCTCTCGGTGAGGAGTTCTGCGTCGCGGTGGCCGACGGGGAGCCGGTTGCCGGCATCGGGGCCCTCGCCCAGAGCTTCCAGGTCGCGGTGGCCTGGACGTCGTATTTCGCGGTGGAGAACGCCGATGAGACCGCGGACCGGATCCGCGAGCGCGGGGCGACGGTCGCCGTCGGGCCGCTCAAGCTCGGCCCCGGGCGCGCCGCCCTCGCCGCCGACCGCGACGGTGCCACCTTCGGCTTCTGGGAAGGGCAGACGCTGGCCTGGTCGGTGGGGCAGGGCAATGCCCCCGCCTGTCTGGAACTGCGCACCCGCGATGCCTTCGCCGCCGCCATCTTCTACGCGGAGGTCTTCGACTGGGCCTCCGGGAAGCCGGGTGGCTGCGACGTGACCTACGAACACGACCAGGTGATCGTCCGCGACGGCACCCACACCGTGGCCACCCTGCGCGGCGGTGGGGTGGAGTCCGCCCCGGACCCGCGGGTGCGCCCCCGCTGGCATGTCCACTTCCCGGTCGGTGACGTCGAGAAGGTGGCGGCCGCCGCGGTGGCGGCCGGCGGGACGGTCACTCCCGTGACACCGACCGAGAGCGGGGGCTGGCAGGCCGTCGTCCGCGATCCCGACGGCGGCCTCTTCACCATCACGTCGCCCTGAGGGCCCGGCCGCGCCGCACCGCGTATCGGTCCTGCGCTGCGTATCGGCCCGCACGGCGCTCGGCCCCGCGCCCGTTCACGACGGAAGGGCGCGGGGCCGAGGACGCAGTGGGGTCCGCAGGGGTCAGTTCAGGGAGTCACCGCTGCCCGCACCGGGGTCAGCGCTGCCGCCGGCTCCCGGGTCCTGGGCACCCGTACCGGGGTCCTGAGCTCCCGTACCGGGGTCCTGCGCACCGGCTCCCGGGTCCTGGGCTCCGGTACCGGGGTCCTGGGCACCGCCGGCGGCTCCCGGGTCCTGCGATCCGGCGCCGGCGCTGCCGGCACCGGCGTTTCCCGCTCCGGCGTCGGCGCCGCCCGCGCCGTTGGCACCGCCGGCTCCGTTGGCGCCGCCCGCGCCATTCGCACCGCCGGCGCCGTCCCCGGCGCCGATCTCCGCCTTGGTGGCCTTGAGGGCGTCGGTCACCGGCTGGAAGAAGGTCTCGCCGCCCTGCGTGCAGTCGCCGCTGCCGCCCGAGGTGAGGCCGACCGCCGAGTCGCCGGAGAACATCGAGCCGCCGCTGTCGCCGGGCTCCGCGCAGACGTCCGTCTGTATCAGTCCGTTGACGATGTCGCCGTTGCCGTAATTCACCGTCGCGTCAAGGCCGGTGACGGTGCCGTCGTGGACGCCGGTGGTGCTGCCCGAGCGCTGCACCTTCATGCCCACGGCGGCCTCGGCGGCCTTGGTGATCTTCTGGGTGCTGCCGTTCCCCAGGTCGACCGAGCTCTCCGGCTTGGCAGCGGCGTCGTCGTACTTCACCAGTGCGAAGTCGGTCTTCGGGAACTTGGAGTCGGCGACCGTGCCCAGCGGCTGGCTGCCGCCCTGGTCGGCCGTCCAGGTCTTGGAGTCGTTACCGCAGTGACCCGCCGTCAGGAAGGCGGGTGCGCCCTTGACCGTGACGTTGAAGCCCAGCGAACAGCGTGCGTTGCCGCCGAAGATGGCGCTGCCGCCGACCGGCCCCGCGGCCTGTCCGCCGCCGTCACCGGCACCACCCGCGTCGCCGGCACCGCCCGCCGCCTGCCCGCCTCCGCCGGAGCCGGCACCGCCGTTGGCCGCGCCGCCGGAGGCCGCGTTGCCCGCGCCGCCGGCCGCCGCGGCCCCGCCGGAGTCCCCGGCGCCGCCCGCCGCCTGCCCGGCACCGCCGCCGGCCGCGCTCCCCGCCTCCCCACCGTCGTACCGCTTGAACTCGCCCTGGGACCGCTTGACGGTGACCATGCCGGCGCCCATGCCGCCCGTGGTCTTGGTCAGCGTGGCCATCTTCGCGCCGGTGACCGTTCTGTCGGCGACCACCACGATCTTGTTGGTCTTCGGGTCGATCGACCAAGCGGTGCCGGGGATCGAGGCGTTGTCGCGCAGCGTCTTCGCACCGGCCTTCAGCGCGGTCATGCTGTTCTGCACGACCTTGGCGACGGCGCCCTTGGCCGCGACGCTCGCGGCGTCGTCCTTCGACAGGACGTTCATGACCAGGTGGCCGTTGCCGCTGTCCAGGTACCACCCGGCGGACTGGTCCCCGAGATCCGCCTTCAGGGACGCCGCCAGCTGTGTGGCCGAGTGGGCGCTGAGCGTCTTCGGGGCCGCCGGCTGGTCCTGGCTCGCGTTGGCGTTGGGGAGCAGGATCGCTGCGCCCGCGATGGCGACCGCAGCGGCGCCGGCGATGGCGCCGGTCCGCTTGTTCACATGTCGGTGGCTCAATTGACTGACCTCCAGGGACGCACAGGAACGAGGCACACGGGAGGCGGCGGTGCGTCGCGTCAGCTCCCGTGTGGTTGCACTCAGTCCTACGTAGCCCCGTGCACCCGGGTCTCACGGCCACTCAAGCTGTGATGAATTCCGACGCTTGCGGTGGCGAACGTTTACACTCCCGAGCCCGTCTCGCCCGTCCGGAGCAGCCCGGCGCCCACGCGCGGGCGGTTTCCGGAGCCTGACCGGAAGGCCCCGGTCCGCCCGGCGAACGGCTGCGCCGGGCGGACCGCTGACCTGGGCACGGTCAGTCCGATGGCTGATTTTCTGCGGTTTCCGCGGTCCGTGTGAGGCCTGTGACCCGTGGAAACAGCGGGGCGTAAAGGGCAGCTGTGACCGCGCTTAAGAAAACCTCGATGGACCCGGAGGCCGAGGTAGGGAAGATTTCCTGACGAAGATCGGGCGGCCGGGGCGGGCCCCCGGCAGGTCACGTACGTACGGGAGCCGTTGCGGTGAAGGCGCTGGTCAAGCAGGAGGCAGAGCCGGGGCTCCGGCTCATGGACGTACCGGAACCGGACATCGGTCCGGGCGATGTGTTGATAAAGGTCCTGCGCACCGGCATCTGCGGCACGGATCTGCACATCCGTGCCTGGGACGGCTGGGCCCGGCAGTCGATCGACACCCCGCTGACGATCGGCCACGAGTTCGTCGGCGAGGTGGTGGAAACCGGCCGCGACGTCGCCGACATCAAGGCCGGCGATCTGGTCAGCGGCGAGGGCCATCTGGTCTGCGGGAAGTGCCGCAACTGCCTGGCCGGCCGCCGTCATCTGTGCCGCGCCACCGTCGGCCTCGGCGTCGGCCGCGACGGTGCCTTCGCCGAGTACGTGGCGCTGCCCGCCACCAATGTCTGGGTGCACCGCGTCCCCGTCGACCTCGATATCGCCGCCGTCTTCGACCCGTTCGGCAACGCCGTGCACACCGCGCTGTCGTTCCCGCTGGTCGGCGAGGACGTACTGATCACCGGCGCCGGACCGATCGGCATCATGGCCGCGGCCGTCGCCCGGCACGCCGGCGCCCGCAACGTCATGATCACGGACGTCAGCGAGCCGCGCCTGGCCCTGGCCCGCAAGGTCGGCGTCAGCCTGGCCGTCAACGTCGCCGAGACGCCGATCGCCGAGGGCCAGCGCGCACTCGGCCTGCGCGAGGGCTTCGACATCGGACTGGAGATGTCCGGCCGGCCCGAGGCGATGCGCGACATGATCGACAACATGACGCACGGCGGCCGGATCGCCGTCCTCGGGCTGCCCGCCGAGCAGTTCCCGGTCGACTGGTCCCGGATCGTCACCTCCATGCTCACCATCAAGGGCATCTACGGCCGGGAGATGTTCGAGACCTGGTACGCGATGTCCGTGCTGCTCGAAGGCGGTCTCGACCTGGCGCCCGTGATCACCGGCCGCTATCCGTACCAGGACTTCGACGCCGCCTTCGACGACGCCGCCAGCGGCCAGAGCGGCAAGATCATCCTCGACTGGACCGTCTGACGCACCGCTCCCGGCCGGCTCCGTCCCACCCCAACTCCTGGAGAAAATCCTGATGTTCGACTCCGTACGCGACGAACTGCGCGGCACCCTCGAAGAGATCCGCGCCGCCGGACTGCACAAGCCCGAGCGCGTCATCGGCTCCCCGCAGTCCGCCACCGTGGCGGTCACGGCGGGAGGAAACCCCGGCGAGGTCCTCAACTTCTGCGCCAACAACTACCTGGGTCTCGCCGACCACCCCGAGGTCGTCGCGGCCGCGCACGAGGCGCTGGACCGCTGGGGCTACGGCCTGGCCTCGGTCCGCTTCATCTGCGGCACCCAGGAGGTCCACAAGGAGCTGGAGCAGCGGATCTCCGGCTTCCTCGGCCAGGAGGACACGATCCTCTACTCCTCCTGCTTCGACGCCAACGGCGGCGTGTTCGAGACCCTGCTCGGCCCGGACGACGCGGTCATCTCCGACGCCCTCAACCACGCCTCGATCATCGACGGCATCCGCCTGTCCAAGGCCCGCCGCTTCCGCTACGCCAACCGTGACCTGGCCGATCTGGAGCGTCAGCTGAAGGAGGCCGGGAACGCCGGCCGCAAGCTGGTCGTCACCGACGGCGTCTTCTCCATGGACGGCTACGTGGCACCGCTGCGGGAGATCTGCGACCTGGCCGAGCAACACGGTGCCATGGTGATGGTCGACGACTCGCACGCCGTCGGCTTCGTCGGCCCCGGCGGCCGCGGCACCCCCGAACTCCACGACGTCATGGACCGCGTCGACATCATCACCGGCACCCTCGGCAAGGCCCTCGGCGGCGCCTCCGGCGGCTATCTCGCGGCCCGCGCCGAGATCGTCGCCCTGCTGCGCCAGCGCTCGCGCCCGTACCTCTTCTCCAACTCGCTCGCCCCGGTGATCGCCGCCGCCTCGCTGAAGGTGCTCGACCTGCTGGAGTCGGCCGGCGAGCTGCGCGAGCGGCTGCACGCCAACACCGCGCTGTTCCGCTCCCGGATGACCGAGGAGGGCTTCGACGTCCTCCCCGGCGACCACGCCATCGCCCCCGTCATGATCGGCGACGCGGCGGAGGCGGCCCGGATGGCGGAGCTGCTCCTGGAGCGCGGGGTGTACGTGATCGGCTTCTCCTACCCCGTGGTCCCGCAGGGCCAGGCACGGATCCGGGTGCAGCTGTCCGCCGCCCACTCCACCGAGGACGTCAACCGCGCGGTCGACGCCTTCGTCGACGCGAGGGCCGCGCTCGGCGGCTGACGCGGCCCGCGGGCCGCTCCTGCGAAACTGGAAGCATGATCGAAGCACGACGGCTGCACATCCTCCGTGCGGTGGCCGACCACCGCACGGTCACCGCCGCGGCCGCCGCGCTCTACCTCACCCCCTCGGCGGTCTCCCAGCAGCTGGCCGCCCTGGAACAGGAGACCGGCCACCGACTGGTGGAGCGCAGCGCCCGCGGCGTGCGGCTGACCGCCGCGGGCGACATCCTGCTCAGCCACGCCAACGCCGTCCTGGCACAGCTGGAGCGCGCCGAGTCCGAGCTGGCCGCCTACGGCTCGGGAGAGGCCGGCACGGTGACCGTCGCGGCCTTCGCCACCGGCATCGGCCTGGTCGTGGCGCCCGCGCTCACCGCGCTGGCCGTGACCGCCCCCGGCATCCGGGTCCGCGTCCAGGACGCCGAGGGCGACGCCAGCCTGCTGATGGTCCTCGACCGGCAGGTCGATGTGGCGGTGGCCGTGGAATACCGGGGCGCGCCCCGCGCCGACGACCCGCGGCTGACCCGCGTCCCGCTCTACGCCGAGCCGTTCGACGCGGTCCTGCCGCCCGGTCACCGTCTCGCCGAGGCGGCGCAGGTGGCCGTGGCCGACTTGGCGGGCGACTGCTGGATCGGCCCCTACCCCGGCAACCCCTGCCATGACGTGGTCGTCCTGGCCTGCGAATACGCCGGTTTCGAGCCGCGGCTGGAGCACTCCTCCGACGACTTCCGCGCCGTCGTCTCGCTCGCCTCGGCCGCGGCGGGGGTGGCCCTCGTCCCCCGCTCCGCCCTGCGCGACATGGACCTGACGGGCGTGGTGGTCCGTCCCGTCGACGGGGTGGCCCCCACCCGGCGGGTCTTCGCCGCGGTACGCCGCGGAGCCGAGGACCACCCCCTGCTCCGCCCGGTCCTGGCCGCCCTGCGGGAGGCGGCGGCGCCGCAGGGGTGAGCGGAGGCCACCGCGCGCCGCACGGCCGTACGGACGGCTGCCGTCCGGCACCTGCCCGGCCGCGCCGGACATGCCGACCCGGACCGCCCGTGGCAGGCTCGTCACGGCGGCGGCCCGGTCGGGCGCCGGGGCAACCCCGGTTCGGAGGCGAGGCGGATGTCGGTCGGTCCGGCCGGCCCGGTCGGCCCAGCGGAGGCCACCGAGCTCCAGGATCCGTACGCGCCGGTGCGCGACCGCGGATACCTCAAGCTCCTGCTCGTGGCGGCGGCGGTCGGCTTCCCGGTCTGTGCCGTCGCCTTCGGCTTCCTCGCGCTGGTCCACGCGCTGGAACCGCTGCTCTACGAGGACCTGCCGCGGGCGCTCGGCTTCGCCGGCCCGCCGATCTGGTGGCCCGTCCCGCTGCTCGTGGTGGCCGGTCTCCTGGTCGGACTGACCGTCCGTCATCTGCCGGGCCACGGCGGCCATGAGCCGGCCGACGGGCTGTCGCTGAGCGGCGCGCCCCCGCTCTCCGCGCTCCCCGGTGTCGTGCTCGCGGCCCTGGCCTCCCTCAGCTTCGGCGCGGTGCTCGGCCCCGAGGCGCCGCTGATCGCCCTCGGCGGCGGCCTGGCCCTGGGCGCCGCGCGGCTGCTGAACCGGGGGATGCCCGCGCAGGCGGCCGCCGCGGTGGGTGCCGCCGGCAGCTTCGCCGCGATCAGCGCACTGCTCGGCTCCCCGCTGCTGGGCGCGTTCCTCCTGATGGAGGTGTCGGGGCTGGGCGGTCCGATGCTGGGGATCGTGCTGGTGCCCGGCCTGCTCGCGGCCGGGATCGGTGCGCTCATCTTCACCGGGCTGGGGGACTGGACCGGCCTGGGGACGTACTCGCTCACGCTGCACGACATCCCGCAGGCCGCGGGGCCGACGGTCCCGGAGTTCGGCTGGGCGCTGGTCATCGGAGTGCTCGCGGCGGTGGCGGCGACCGGGGTACGGCGGCTCGCGGTGTTCCTCAAGGGCCGTGTCGTCCGCCATCGCGTGCCGGCGACGATGCTGGTGGGGCTGGTGGTGGGCGCCCTGGCGGTGGCCTTCGCCGCGGCCACCGGCAAGTCCGCCACCGAGATGCTCTATTCGGGCCAGTCGGCGCTGGGCTCGCTGTTCCGGGAGAGCGCCGGCTACACGGTGCCGGCGCTGCTGCTGCTGATCCTCTGCAAGGGCCTGGCGTACTGCGCGTCGCTGAGTGCCTTCCGGGGCGGCCCGATCTTTCCCGCGCTGTTCCTCGGTGCGGCAGGCGGTGTCGTGCTGTCCCATCTGCCCGGCCTGTCGCTCGCCCCGGCCTTCGCGATGGGCGTCGGCGCGATGTGTGTCGCGATGCTCAAGCTCCCGATGACCTCGGTGCTGCTGGCCACACTGCTGCTGGGACGCAGCGGTCTGACCGTGATGCCGCTGGTCATCGTCGCCGTGGTGGTCTCCTATGTCGTGGTGCTGCGGCTCACTCCGGCCCCCGCGGCGAGCGCCCCGGCGCCCGCGCCCGGCCCCGCCTGACCGCGCGTCCGCTCAGCGTCGCGGAGTCCGGCCGGTCCGGGTCCAGGTGGCCAACTGGCGCTCCGTCCAGGTGGTGATGATCCGGTCCGCCGGTACGCCGCACTCCTCGGCGCGGGCACAGCCGTAGATCTGCCAATCCAGCTGGCCGGGGGCGTGGGCGTCGCTGTCGACGGAGAACAGGCAGCCGGCCGCCAGCGCCTGGCGAAGCAGCCGACGCGGCGGATCGAGGCGGTCCGGACGGCAGTTGATCTCCACCGCGGTGTGCCGCTCGGCGCAGGCCGCGAACACCTCCCCGGCGTCGAAGCGGGACTCCGGGCGCGACTTGCCGGTGATCTGCCGCCCGGTGCAGTGGCCGAGGACGTCCACGAGGGGATTGCGGACCGCGGCGAGCAGCCGCCGGGTCATCGGCCCCTCGTCCATCCGGAGCTTGGAGTGCACGGAGGCGACCACCACATCCAACTGGTCCAGCAACTCCGGCTCCTGGTCGAGCGAGCCGTCGTCGAGGATGTCGCACTCGATGCCGGTCAGCAGTCGGAACGGCGCCAGCCGCGCGTTCACCTCCGCCACCAGCGACAGCTGCCGCCGCAGCCGTTCGGCGGTCAGCCCGCGGGCGACGGTGAGCCGGGGGGAGTGGTCGGTCAGCACACACCACTCATGGCCGAGGTCGCGGGCGGTACGGGCCATCGTCTCGACCGGACTGCCCCCGTCCGACCAGTCCGAGTGCAGATGGCAGTCACCGCGCAGCGCCCCTCGCAGCCGCTGCCCCTGCTCCCCGTCGACCAGCGGCCCGCCCGCCTCGTCCTCCAGGTGTGCCAGATACGTCGGCCGCACACCCGCCAGCGCCTCCTCGACCACCCGGGTGGTCTTGGGGCCCAGCCCCTTGAGCCGTCCCAGGGTGCCGTTCCGGGCCCGCTGGTGCACCTCGTCGCGGGACAGCGCGCCGAGGACGGCCGCGGCCGTACGGAACGCCTGGACGCGGTAGGGCACCGCCCCCTGCCGCTCCAGCAGGAAGGCGATGCGCTCCAGCGCCTCGACCGGTTCCACGCGCGGCTCCTTCCCGGGGCGCCGGCCCCGCAGCGTCCTTTCACGGTGCCGCACCCGGTGGGCGACGGCCACCGGGGTGCCGGTGTTGTCGGCGGTAGCCGCCTATTACCGCCGAGTCCGAAGGCCCGCTGTTATGCGGTTATGTCCGTTCTCCGGGCACTCGATCCATTTCCAGGCGAATAGCATGAGGACAGTGCTGATGATTCCGTTCCATGCTTTCTGTGTATGCAATTGCACCCAATAAGTCCGGGCGAATCGGGCACAGTTCATGATCGTGCAACATTCACAGCGGTTCGCCGGGAGTGTGTGCCGGAGTTCCGGCGGGCGGTCGTGGTCGGGTGCCGGAAAAACTGAAGGTCTTCAAAGGATCTGCACAGTGAATACGCAGTCGGCACCGCCCCTCCGGTGCCGCGCCACCCCGCTGACCTGCGCATAAGCGGTTTGGTGCGGGAATGTCCTGTTCGCCGAACGAGGCATTGCCCGGGCTCCGGAAAGGAAACCGCACAGGATGTGAAGAAGCTGCCACCAAGTCATGGACGCGCGTGCACGTCAGGTAATTCGACGGGACACTGGCGTACGGATCAGCGGTCGTCCGATTAGCAGCGCAACCCGCCCGCATGCTTTGATCCTTCGCACTGCGGGAGTCACGCCATCGGTACCTGATTTCGGGTACCCGACTGCCGCTGCCGCGCCCGGACCACCCCACCGGACGGTACGGACGCAGCTTTATAGAGATATTCATCCGAAGGGAAACATCATGAACTCCACCCCCCAGGTCCAGACCCAGGAAATCTCCGACAGCGACCTGGACAACGTGTCCGGTGGCCTCCTCGGCAACGCGGTCGGCACCGCCGCCAGCACCGTTGACAGCATCGCCCCGGTCTCGGGCGCCGTCGGCACCGCGACCGGCCTGGTCGACGGCGCCACCGGCGTCAACACCTCCGGCGTTGTGGGCACCGCGACCGGCCTGGTCTCGGGTCTCTGAGCCCCTTCTGTGCCGCTAGCGGCACAGTCGGCTCAAGGTGACAACGGCAGGTCGGCGTCCCCTCCTTGCCGACATGCCGCGACGGGTGCCCCGGACCGGCCAGGCCCTGCCAGGCCCCGGGGTACCCGGCAGCCACCGTCCGAACAGACCATTGCAGTTGAGGGAAGAGTGTCGTGCAGTTCCGCCAACAGGCCCTTTCCAAGCTGCAGTCGCCCGAGGAAATCGATCTGCCGGTGCGGTTCGCCCGGCCCCAGGGCTGGCTCGTGCTGACGGTCACGCTCCTCTTCGTGTGCGCCGCCTCCCTCTGGGCGGTGACCGGCACCGTGTCGTCCACCCTGAACGCCCCCGGAATCCTCACCCACGGCCAGGGCAGCTACGTCCTGCAGAGCCCGGTCGCGGGCCAGGTGACCGCCGTGCTCGCCGAAGAGGGCAAACGGGTGGCCGCCGACACCCCCGTCCTGAAGGTCCGTACCGCGCGGGGCAGCACCGTCGTCCGCGCCCTCGCCGCCGGCCGGGTGACCACCATGTCCGCCACGATCGGCTCCGTCGTCACGACCGGCGCGGAGGTGGCCTCCGTGGAGCGGATCGCCCATGCCCGCGACCCCCTGACGGCGATGCTGTACGTCCCGGCCGAGAGCGGCGCCACGGTGCCCGTCGGCGCCTCCGTCGACCTCACCGTCCAGTCCGTGCCGAGCCAGCAGTACGGCGTGCTGCGCGGCCGGGTCAAGGCGGTCGGCCGGACCGCGCAGACCCGCCAGCGGATCAGCACCTTCCTGGGCAGCAGTCAGCTCGGTGAGCAGTTCTCCCGGCACGGCCAGCCGGTGGCGGTCCTCGTCCAGCTCGACCCCGCCCCGCACAACAGGTCCGGCTACGCCTGGTCCACCTCCGACGGCCCGCCGTACGCCGTCGACACCATGACCCTGGCCGACGGCGCCGTCCATCTGGCCGCGCAGCACCCGATCGATTGGCTGCTGCCGTGAGCGCGCCGCAGGACTCCGCCGCCCCGCAGCCGCAGCTGCCGCCGCCCGGCCGCGGACGCCACCGTCCCGAGGCCGGCCCCGGCGCCCGCCGTACCCGCCGCGCGGCGCCGCCCGCCCCCAAGCCCAAGAAGACCAGGACCGTGCGCACCCCCACCGTCCTCCAGATGGAGGCCGTGGAGTGCGGCGCCGCGTCCCTGGCCATGGTGCTGGCCCACTACGGACGGCATGTGCCGCTGGAGGAGCTGCGGATCGCCTGCGGTGTCTCCCGTGACGGCTCGCGCGCCAGCAATCTGCTCAAGGCCGCGCGCAGCTACGGCCTGCAGGCCAAGGGCATGCAGATGGAACCGGCCGCGCTCGCCGAGGTCCAGGCGCCGGCCATCCTGTTCTGGGAGTTCAACCACTACGTCGTCTACGACGGCACGGGCCGCCGCCTCGGCCGCCGCGGCGTCCACATCAACGACCCCGACAAGGGCCGCCGCTTCGTGGCGACGGAGGACTTCGACACCAGCTTCACCGGCGTCGCCCTGGTCTTCGAGCCCGGCGAGGACTTCCGCAAGGGCGGCCGCAAGCCCGGCATCCTCGGCGCCGTACCCGCCCGGATGCGCGGCACGACCGGCACCCTGCTGGCCGCCCTCCTCGCCAGCCTGCTGCTGGTCGCGGTCGGTGCCGCGGTGCCCGCGCTGAGCCGTACGTATATCGACATGTTCCTGATCGGCAACCAGACCTCGCTGCTGGGGCCGCTCTTCGCGTCGATGGCCGCCATGGTGGCGCTGACCGCCGTGCTGACCGGTCTGCAACAGGCGAACCTGCTGCGTGGCCGGATCATCTCCTCCACCCTCACCAGCGCCCGCTTCCTGCGCCATCTGCTCAGACTCCCGGTCACCTTCTTCGCCCAGCGCAGCCCGGCCGATCTGGTCCAGCGGCTGCAGTCGAACGACGCGGTGGCCGAGACCCTCGCGCGCGACCTCGCCGCCGCCGCGGTGGACGGGGTCGTCGTCGTCCTCTACGCCGTCCTGCTGTGGACCTACGACCCCCAACTGACCGTCATCGGGGTGGGGATCGCGCTGCTCAACGTCGTCGCCATGCGGATCGTGGTACGGCTGCGGGCCACCCACACCCAGAAACTGCGCGCCGACACCGCCCGGCTGACCAACACCGCCTACACCGGTCTGCAGCTCATCGAGACGATGAAGGCCACCGGCGGCGAGAACGGCTACTTCCGCCGCTGGGCCGGCCAGCACGCCACCACACTGGAGGAGCAGCAGCGCCTCGGGGTGCCGAGCGCCTGGCTGGCCGTGGTCGCCCCGACCCTCGCCACCCTCAACAGCGCGCTGATCCTGTGGATCGGCGGCCTCCGGGCGGTCGAGGGCCATATCTCCATCGGTCTGCTGGTCGCCTTCCAGGCGCTGGTGACCCGCTTCACCGCACCGATCACCCGGCTCAACGGAGTGGCCGGCCGCATCCAGGACTTCGCCGCCGACGTGGCCCGGCTCAAGGACGTCGAGAGCTTCCCCGCCGACACCCTCTACTCCCGCCCCGGCTCGGACTCCGACACCCGGCGGCTCAAGGGCCATGTGACCCTCGAAGACATCACCTTCGGCTACAGCCCGCTGGACAAACCGCTGCTCACCGGCTTCTCCCTGGCCGTCGGCCCCGGCCGGCAGGTCGCCCTCGTCGGCGGCTCCGGCAGCGGCAAGTCCACCGTCTCGCGGTTGATCTCCGGCCTCTACAGTCCCTGGGACGGCACCATCCGCATCGACGGCCAGCGGCTGGAGGACCTCTCCCGCAGCGCGCTGGCGGCCTCCGTGTCCTTCGTCGACCAGGACATCTTCCTCTTCGAGGGCACGGTCCGCGACAACGTGGCGCTGTGGGACCCCTCGATCCCCGACGACGCCGTCCTCACCGCCCTCAAGGACGCCGCCCTCTACGACGACGTCATCGCCCGGCGCCCCGACGGCATCCACAGCCGCGTCGAGCAGGACGGCCGCAACTTCTCCGGCGGGCAGCGGCAGCGGCTGGAGATCGCCCGCGCCCTGGTCCGGCGCCCCAGCATCCTGGTCCTCGACGAGGTCACCAGCGCACTGGACGCCCGGACCGAGCAGACCATCATGGACAACCTGCGGCGCCGCGGCTGCGCCTGCGTCATCATCGCCCACCGGCTGAGCACCGTCCGCGACAGCGACGAGATCGTGGTCCTCGACCACGGCGTGGTCGTCGAACGCGGCCGGCACGAGGACCTCGTCGCCGCCGGGGGCCCGTACGCCGAGCTGGTCAAGGAGCACTGACTGTGTCATCCATGCCCCCGTCCGCGGTCGTGGGACCGGGCGCCACCGACGCGGTGACCCAGGCGCTGGGCTCGCTGGGCACGCCCGTCGACTGCACCGGGCTGCGCAGCGTTCCCCTGGAGGGCCCGCATGTGCTGTGGCTGGTCACGGGCGGCGCGCTGGACCTCTTCGCCGTCGACGCCGCCCAGCAGGGGCACTGGCACTTCCTCGGCCGGCTCGAAGCGGGCGCCCTGCTGCTCGGCCCGGTCGAGGGCCCGCAGCACACCCTGCTCGGCCGGCCGTCGCAGGACTGTCTGCTGCGCCGGATCCCGCTGCGCGAGCTGCCCCGCCCCGAGTGGGACACGGGACAGTACGGGACGGTGGCGCAGTACGGGGAGCAGAGCCCGTACGGCCACGGGTACGCCGGCCACGCCGAGCCGGCCCCCTCCCCGCTGGAGCACGCCTTCGCCCTGGGCACCGCCCGCAGCCTGGGCGTGCTGTTCGAGGCCCCGCTCGACGGCCGGCCCGGCGACGAGGCGGTGGCCGACGACGACGTCCTGTGGATGCCGGTCCCGCCCGGCAGCGTGCAGTACGGCGCCTCCTACAGCGCGGAGGCGGCCGGCGATCTGCTGGTCGATGCCGGGCTGTGGCAGCAGATGGTCAATCAGCAATACCGGCTGCTGTCCGCCGTCGACCGGTGGATCGAGCAGCTGGAGCGCGCCCACGAGGACCGCACGGCGGCCGGCATCAAGGCCGGTGAGGCGGTCCGTGAGCGGGCCGACCAGGCGCTGTTGGCCTCCATCGGCCGCCCGGACCGGTCCGGGCGGGGGAGCGACGGGCCGGGCCGGGCCGGCGACGACGCCACCTTCGCGGTCTGCCGTACGGTCGCGGAGGCGGCCGGCATCACCCTCACCGAGCCCCCGAAGGGCGGTGCCGTCAACGACCGCGTCACCCCTGTCGAACGGATCGCGGTCAGCTCGCGGATCCGGACCCGCGCGGTCCGGCTCCAGGGCCGCTGGTGGCGGACCAACACCGGCCCGCTGGTGGGCCATCGCGCCAAGTCCGGTGCCCCGGTGGCCCTGCTGTGGCGGCGCGGGCGCTACGAAGCGGTCAATCCGGCCTCCGGAATGCGGATGCGGATCGGCAAGGACAACGCCGAGGAGCTCGAACCGCGTGCCGTGATGTTCTACCGCCCGCTGCCGGAACGGCCCATGAGCCTGTGGCGGCTGATGCGCTTCAGCCTGCGCGGCACCCGGATGGACGTCCGCAACCTGGCCCTCAGCGGTCTGGTGACGGTCGCCCTCGGCGCGCTCGTCCCGCTCGCGACCGGCCGGGTGCTCGGGGTGTACGTGCCCAGCGCCCAGAAGAGCCTGATCGTCCAGGTCGCGCTGGCCGTCATCGTCACCAGCATCGTCTCCGCCGCCTTCATGCTGCTGCAGAACCTCACCGTCCTGCGGATGGAGGGCCGGATCGAGAGTGCGCTGCAGCCGGCCGTGTGGGACCGGCTGCTGCGGCTGCCGGCGAAGTTCTTCACCGAACGCTCCACCGGCGAGCTGGCCAGCGCCGCGATGGGCATCAGCAGCATCCGGCGGGTGCTGTCCGGGGTCGGCCCGGTGGCCGTGCAGTCCGCGACCATCGGCGCGATGAACCTCGTCATGCTGCTGTGCTTCAGCGTGCCGCTGGCACTGGCGGCGATCGGCATGCTGGTCGTCATCGGCGCGGTGTTCCTCGCCATGGGGATGTGGGAGCTGCGCTGGCAGCGACGGCTGGTCAAGCTGGGCAACAAGCTCAACAACCAGGCGTTCCAGACCCTGCGGGGCCTGCCCAAGCTGCGGGTCGCCGCGGCCGAGAGCTTCGCCTACGCGGCCTGGGCCCGGGAGTTCGCCCGTACCCGCGAGCTCCAGCAGAAGGCCGGCCGGATCAAGAATCTGACCACCGTCCTCAACGCGGTCTATCTGCCGCTCTGCTCGCTCATCATGTTCATGCTGCTGGCCGGACCCGCCCGCGGCAGCATGTCGGCCGGGTCCTTCCTCACCTTCAACACCTCGGTGACCATGCTGCTGACCTCGGTCACCCAGATCACCGGCGCCTTCGTCACGGCCGCCGCCGCGCTGCCGATGTTCGAGGAGGTCAAGCCGGTACTGGACGAGAAGCCGGAGGTGCGCGGCGCCAGCGCCCAGCCCGGGGCCCTCTCCGGCGCCATCGAGGCCAAGAAGCTCTCCTTCCGCTACACCGACGACGGCCCGCTCGTCCTCGACGAGGTCTCGCTGCGGGTCCGGCCGGGTGAGTTCGTGGCCGTCGTCGGCCCGAGCGGCTGCGGCAAGTCGACCCTGCTGCGGCTCCTGATCGGCTTCGACCGGCCCACCGCCGGCAGCGTGCTCTACGACGGCCAGGACCTGACGGCCCTGGACCAGGCGGCGGTGCGCCGCCAGTGCGGCGTCGTCCTGCAGAACGCCCAGCCGCTGACCGGCTCGATCCTGGACTGCATCTGCGGCGCGGAGGCCTTCACCCAGGAGGAGGCCTGGGCCGCCGCCGAGATGGCGGGCCTGGCCGAGGACATCAAGCGGATGCCGATGGGCCTGCACACCATGATCTCCGGCGGTGCCGCGATCTCCGGCGGCCAGCGGCAGCGTCTGATGATCGCTCAGGCGCTGGTCCGCCGCCCGCGGATGCTGTTCTTCGACGAGGCCACCAGCGCCCTGGACAACGAGACCCAGCGCATCGTCAGCGACAGCACCCGCAAGCTCAGCGCCAGCCGGCTGGTGATCGCGCACCGGCTCTCCACGGTCATGGACGCCGACCGCGTGATCGTCATGGCGGACGGCCGGATCGTCGAGCAGGGCCCGCCGGCCGAACTGCTCGCCGACACCGGCGGCGCCCTGCACGACCTGGTGCGACGCCAGCTGACCTGACCTGACCGCCGGGAGGGGGCGTCCCCTCGACCCCCCGGGACCCTCGGGACGCCCCGCCCACCGGGCCATGCCATTCCCCGTATCCCCGCCACGCACCGCTTATCTTGCAAAGCAGTCAGCGGACGGAGAATAAGATGGCCAGAGCGAAAGACCTGTTCGACGCCATGCCACCCGACCGGCGCCGGCGGCTGCGGGACATCGCCCACGAGGTGTCGCTGCCGCGCGCCACCCGCCTCTTCGAGGAGGGCCGGCGGGCGGACCGGTTCTGGATCATCCGCAGTGGACAGGTCGTGCTCGACCAGCGCGTCCCCGGCCGCCAGGCCGCGGTCGTGGAGACCCTCGGCCGCGATGAACTGCTCGGCTGGTCCTGGCTGTTCCCGCCCTACCTGTGGCATCTGGGCGCCCAGACCGTCGGCCCGGTGGACGCGGTGGAGTTCGACGCGGCGGTGGTCCGCGAGCTGTGCGAGTCGGACCCCGTCCTCGGCCGGGCGATGTACCGCTATGTCGCCGAGACGGTGGCCGACCGCCTGCACGGCACCCGGGTCCGCCTGCTGGACCTGTACGGGCCTCAGGGGAGCGGGCTCGATCCGTGAGAGGGCACTCCAAGAATCTGCCGCAAGTCACTCCCGCCCGCTTGTGACCCGTGACAGTCCGCTCTGTGCCCCAGCACCATGAACCCGGGCCGGTGACCGTCCGACAATCGCCTGCATGAGCCATCTCGCCTGGGACGATGAACAGGACTTCGCCGACGCCGACCGTGGGTTCGTGGCCCGTCTCGACCCCTGCCTCATCCGGGACGCCGAGGGCCGCGTCGTCTGGGACAACGACGCGTATGCCTTCCTGGGCGACGACTGCCCGCCCACCGCGCACCCCTCGCTGTGGCGGCAGAGTCGGCTCGTGGCCCGGCAGGGGCTCTACGAGGTTGTGCCGGGGATCTACCAGGTGCGTGGGCTGGACATCTCGCACATCACCTTCGTGGAGGGCGACCGGGGGGTGCTTGTCGTCGACCCGCTGATCAGTACCGAGGTGGCGGCGGCCGCGCTGGCGCTGTACCGCGAGCACCGTGGACCGCGGCCGGTCACCGCCGTCCTCTACAGCCATTCGCACCTCGACCACTTCGGCGGGGTGCGCGGCGTGGTCGACGAGGCGGACGTGGCGGCCGGGCGGATACCGGTGATCGCCCCGGCCGGCTTCCTGGCCCACGCGGTCGGTGAGAACGTCTTCACCGGCCCCGCGATGGTGCGCCGGGCCGGCTACATGTACGGCACCACGCTGCCCAAGGGGCCAGCCGGGCAGATCGGTTGCGGCCTGGGCCAGACGACCTCGACCGGCTCCGTCGGTCTGATCGCCCCCACCCTGGACATCACCGCGACCGGCCAGGAAGAGGTGATCGACGGTATCCGGATGGTCTTCCAGCTGACGCCCGGCACCGAGGCGCCGGCCGAGATGAACTTTCACTTCCCCGAGCGGCGGGCGCTGTGCGTGGCCGAGAACGCCTGCCACACGCTGCACAACGTCCTCACCCTCCGCGGCGCCCTGGTCCGTGACCCCAGTGCGTGGGCCCGCTATCTCACCGAGACCCTGCGGCTGTTCGCCGATTCAAGCGACGTCGTCTTCGCCTCCCACCACTGGCCCACCTGGGGAGCCGATCGCGCGGTCCGGTTCCTGGAGGAGCAGCGCGATGCCTATGCCTACCTGCACGACCAGTCCGTACGGATGATCAACGCGGGGCTCACCGGCGCCGAGATAGCCGAGGAGCTGCGTTTTCCGCCCGCCCTGGAGCGTGCCTGGCACGCCCGCGGCTACTACGGCACTCTCAGCCACAACGCCAAGGCCGTGTATCAGCGTTACATGGGCTGGTTCGACGGGAACCCGGCCCATCTGTGGCAGCATCCGCCGGTGGCCGCGGCCCGGCGCTATGTGGAGTTCATGGGCGGTGCCGACGCCGTGCTGGCCAAGGCCCGTCAGGCGTACGAGGCGGGGGATCTGCGCTGGGTGGCCGAAGTGGTCAACCACGTCATCTTCGCCGAACCCGACCATGCCGAGGCCCGCGCCCTCCAGGCCGACGCCTTCGAAAGGCTGGGCCAGGCTGCCGAGTCCGGTCCCTGGCGCAACTTCTACCTCGTGGGCGCCGCCGAGCTGCGCGGCGCCGACGCCGGGAGCCCCGCACACCCCGCGCCCGACCTCCTTGCCGCGCTCACCGCCGAGCAGATCTTCCAGTCCATGGCCGTCCGCCTCAACGGCCCCCGGGCCGGCGACCGGCGCCTCCTCCTGCGCTGGGAGATCGGGTCCGGGCCGGACGGGACCGACCCGGCCGCCGGCCCTGAGATCTGGACGCTGTTGTTGTCCAACGGCGCGCTCACCCCCATGCCCGGCGACGCGCCCCGCGGCGAACGTCCGCATGCCACGCTGCGCCTGGCACGCACCACTCTGAATGCGGTCCTCAGTGGTGCCACCACGTTCCTCGACGAGATCACCGCCGGTACCGTCACCGTTGACGGCGACTCCGGGGCGCTGCTCGCCTTCAACTCCCTGTTGGACAAGCCGGAGTGGAACTTTTCGATCGTTACGCCGTGACGGGGGCTGCGGTTCAGCCCTCGTCGCCGGCGTCGCGTAGCAGTAGTGCCGCGAGGGCCAGGGCCGCGCCCCGGGGTGTGGAGAGATCGAGCCCGGTGAGGGCGGAGAGCCTGGCCAGCCGGTTGTCGACCGTGTTGGGGTGGAGGGTCAGCCGCCGGGCGGTGGCGCGGCGGTCCTGCGCCTGTTCCAGATGGGTGCGGAGGGTTTCGAGGAGTTCGGGCCGGTCGGCGACCGGGTCGAGCAGCGCGGCGATCCGGTCGCTGCCGGCGCTGGGGCGGGACAGCTGGTATTCCAGCAGGACGTCATCGAGCCGGTGCAGCCCGGCCGGATGGCCACAGGCCCGGGCCACCCGGATGATCCGGGCGGCGGTCCGTGCCGCCTCCGGGATCTGCCCGCCCTGCTCCGCGGGCACGGCCGCGAGCCGTACGCCCGGGCCGCCGGCCTCGGTGAGCCGCTCGGCGAGACCGGCCGGGAGCCGGGCCCGGCCGGGCACGATCGCCTGGCCTCCGGCGCCGTCGAACAAGGTGAGGACCTCCGTGTCGAAGGCCCGGTCCAGCACCGTCTGGAGCCGTCGTGCCACCCGTCGTACGGCGACCGGCGCCCGCGGGCCGTCCGGCAGTTGTACGGCCAGGACCAGCGACGGCCCGTCGAGTCCGCTGCCGGCCGGGGGGAGGTCGGTGCCCGCCAGCAGCCCGCGGACCTGGGCGCGGCGCTCCTCGCGCCGTTCGGTGGCGAGCGCCGCCTGTTCATCGAGGTAGGTCTCGGTGACGGCACTCACCACCCGCTGCTCGGCACCGAGCAGATAGCCGGCCAGCTCGACCAGCGCGGCCTCCTCGCCGGGCCGGGCGGCCTCCCGCAGCGCCTGCCACAGCACCCGGGCCCCCACGCAGTGGGTGGAAAGCAGCAACTCCAGCGGCATACCCTCCTCGGCCCGCTGGGCGGCGCGCTCGCGGAAGAACCCGGTGTCGTCCGGGCCGGGTTGCGGATCGTGCACCACCCGTTCCAGGAACAGCCGCAGCCCGTGCCGCGCGGTCGCCGCGATCTCCACATCCCGGACGTCGGCGGGGAGTTCGGCATAGCCGTGCAGCTGCGCGAAGGTGTCCTGGGACATCAGCCGGGCGAGTTCGTTCACCCGGGGCACACAGCGCGCGGCGAGCGACCGTACGGCATCAGGCACCTCGGGGACCGGCGCCCGCGGTTCGGGCATGGCGGAAGGGTGTGCCGCGCCCGCTGTCATCGACCGCCTCCCGGTGCCGGTGGTGACGCGTCACCTCGTAGGGTCGGAGCCGTGAGCTACCGCGCCGGTCCGCGATCCTACTAAGGATCTGTCGGCCCTGGTGGGTGGGCGGCTGACGGGGCGTCAGCGGCGGGGCGCGGGGGCGGGGCTGAAGTCGTCCCGTGGACAACGCCCTCATGTCTGTGGAGCGGCTGACGATGATGACCTGCGCGCAATGGGCCGGGAGGCCGTGCGTGAAGCGGCTCCGCTCCTGCGGCGAGAGGTACCGTACTATCCTTGTTTCTTCCAGTTTCCTCGCAGGTCGTAGGTCTACCCGCTGGCGTAGGTCTCAGCGGGCGCGCCCCGGTGGAGGGGCGCTTGCCGGTGGCGGCGGCAAACCAGGCCGGGGGACGGTTGCAGGAGGTGCAGACCATGGTGCGGCGTTCGCGACTGCGGCCGGTGGGGGATGTGGCAGCGGCCGACTGGGTGGTGGCGGGGGTCGGGCCGTTCGGGTCCGGCGTGGGTGCTTTCGTACCGCACGGATTCGAGGCGTACGCGCGGATTCTGCATCCGGCGTCGGCGTCCGACGAAAGCCCCGTGACGTGGGCAGAGGTGGCCGCGTGGTCGGGCAGGGTGGTGCATCCGCGGGTGCAGTTCCGGGCGCTCGCCACTCCTGCGTCGGAGGTGCGAGCGGCGAAGCCCTGGGAGGAGGAGCCCGAACCGGGCGTGCTGCCTCCTGCCACGCTGGCGGCGCTGTGTGACGTCCTGGCCCGGCACACCACGTCGGGTGACCGCTGCTGGTTCTGCGTCTGGGACGGGTACGAGTCCATGTCGGACGGCCGCGCGACCCTCACTTTCACGTCGAAGGAGGGGGACGGGCAGCCGGAGCCGGGTCTGCTGCCACCGGAGTTTCCGTCGGGCATCGTCGACGGCCCTCAAGTGGAGTTGCCGGAACGCAGCTATCTCCTGCTTGAGGGCCCGCTCGACGCTGCGGGGGAAGTGGCGATGTCACTCTCTCCGCAGTCGCCCAACGTGTTCTGGCCCGACGACCGGGCCTGGTGTGTCGCAACGGAGATCGACCTCGACTCCACCTATCTCGGTGGCACGGCGGCGCTCGTCTCCGATGTGCTGGCGGATGAGCGACTGGAGGCCGTGCCGGTCGAGGTGACCGATCCCGTGTGGGAAGACAGCGATGAGGTCAATCGCTGATTCCCCGGGTCAGCACCTGGTGAGGTGCACCTTGGAGGTCTTGGCGGCCATGTTCGCCGTGTGCGGGTGGTAGCCGGGGGGCGCGGTGATTTGGGCGGCCGACTCGCCCTGGTAGTAGCCGGTCCGGCAGACGAGCGCCGCGTTGCCCCTGGCGGCGGCCCGCCCGACGCTCCCGTAGGCATTGATCTTCGACCCGTGGTTGCTGAAGAGGCCGATCTTTGCGCGGATCATCCTCACCGGCTTGGTGCAGGTCACGCGGACCCGGACGTTGACCGTACCCGGCACGTGGCCGGAGTGGTGCGGCGCGCCGTGGTTGGCCCCGATGAACACCATCTCGCAGTGGATGACCCGTGAGCTGGCGGTGGCTTTGCCATGGGCCGAGGGGTAGAAGGTGAGCTCGGTCTTGCCGAGGACCCGGGCCGAGCCCGGGCCGGGAGTCGCCGCTCCCGCCGTGGACACGGTGCCGACGACAGCGAGGGCTGCCGCGGCTCCCAAGATCCCCACTCGCTGCACGAGGCGAGATGTGGCGTCCCATCGACGTAACTTCATGTTTCGTCTCCTTCCGCTGATACCGGTGCTCGGTCGGCACGTCGAACCTGCATGTGACGTGGCCGACGAGTTTCCGCCCGAGACGGCGTGGACCGTCCATCGCAACATTCCGGTGCTCCGCAGTCCCCCGTCAGGACGTCGAAAGCCTCTAATGGATAGACATGTCTGTCAACGGCGTGAACATGAGGCGTAGTTGGGCTTTTCTGCGCAGCGTGGAGACACCGCCTCAGGACAGGAACGGAGCCGCCGCGGTTGCGTGGGGACGCGTGACACCGCGCAGTGGCCCTCCGGTACGGCAAGCTCGCCGTCTGCTTCTCCCGGGCGGAAAAGGGCGCCCCTGCCCCGGAACCGCCTCCGCTCCCGGGCCGACTATCTGTGCCGGGCCGTGACCGCGGCCCGCCGACCGCGGCTGCGGCGGGTGAGACGGCCGGGGCACGGCCGGTGAGCGTAGGGGAGAAGCGCCATGCGTGCTGGGAAGTTGTGCGGGATCGCGGTGGTCGTCGCGCTGGGCGCCACGGCGTGCGGCGGCAGCGGCGGCGGGGAAGCGGGCACGGACAAGGCCGCCTCCGGGGCCGGTTTTCCCGTGAAGGTCGCCGACTGCAAGGGCTCGCTCACCTTCTCGTCCGCACCCCGCAAGATCGTCACCAGCAATGCCGCCGCCCTGGAGATGCTGTTGCGGCTGGGCGCGGGCGACCGGGTCATCGGGACCGGGTTCCCGCCCGGCAAGGGGACGCTGCCGGGCGCGCTGGACGGCGCGGCCCAGAAGGTGCCGGTGCTGGGAAAGTCGGTGATTCCCAAGGAGAAGCTGCTCGGCTCGGGCGCAGATCTGTACGTCGACACCTTCGCCTCGATGAACGGCATGCAGGGGGCCGGCGACGCGCCGACCGAGGAGGAGTACACGGCGGCCGGCATCAAGCACCTCCATCTGACCTCCACCGCCTGCGCGCCGACGGCCGGCAAGGCGCAGGACGACCTGTCCGTTGTGGAGAACGACATCAGACGGCTGGGCGCGGTGACCGGTACCGGCAAGCGGGCCGACGCCCTGGTGGCGGGGATGCGGGCGAAGGTCGGCGCGGTGCGCACGGCGGTCGGTGACGTCGCCCCCGACAAGCGGCCGACGTACTTCTTCTTCGACTACGACGCGGGCACCAAGCAGCCGGTCGCCGTCTGCCGCACGCAGGTCGCCAATGCCGTGATCCGCCAGGCCGGCGCGCGCAACGTCTTCGACGGCTGCGACGGCGACTTCAAGCCGGTCTCCTGGGAGGACGTGGTCGCCAAGAACCCGGACTGGATCCAGCTCGGGGTGCGCAACCGGGGCAGCGCGGCGGCCAACGCCAAGGCCTTCGACGAGGCCGCGACGTTCCTGAAGAACTTCCCCGCCACCAAGGACCTCGCGGCGGTGCGGAACGGGAAGTTCCTGCGGATCGGCTCGGAGCGTACGACGATCGCCGGGGTCGGCAATGCGGACACCGTCGAGGAGATCGCACACACCGTCCATGCCGACCGGTTCAAGGCGGCTCGGAAGTGACGCAGACGGAGACGGTTGTGGAACCGGGCGCCCGGGCGGCGGACGACGGGCGGTCCGCGCGCCGCACCCCGCGCGCCGGGCTGCTCGCCGCCGGGCTCGGGATCGCGCTGGTGGCGGCGCTGACCGCGGCGGTCTGCCTGGGCTCCACCGACATCGCGCCCGGACACGTCTGGTCGGTGGTGCTCCAGCGGCTCGGCGGAGCGCCGCCCCGGCCGGGCACCGACGACCTGATCGTGTGGCAACTGCGGGTGCCGCGTGCGCTGTTGGCGGCACTGGTCGGTGCGGGGCTCGGGCTGGTGGGGACGGCGACCCAGGCGATGGTGCGCAATCCGCTGGCCGACCCCTATCTGCTGGGTATCTCCAACGGCGCCTCGCTCGGCGCGGTCGCCGCCATCGTGCTGGGCGCCTCGGCCGGCGACCTCCTGGGGCTGGGGCTCTCGGCGGCCGCGTTCGCCGGTGCGCTGGCCTCGTTCGCGCTGGTGTGGTGCTTCGCCCGGCGGGGCGGCGGCTTCTCGCCGCTGCGGCTGGTGCTGGCCGGAGTGGGCATCGGGCAGTTCCTCTCCGGCTTCACCAGCTATCTGGTGTTGCAGGCCGGCGATGAACAGCAGACCCGGAGCGTGCTGTTCTGGCTGATGGGCAGCCTGGGCGGGGCCACCTGGAGCGTCCTGTGGCTGCCGGCGGCCGCGGTCGGCGCCGGGCTGCTGGCCCTCCAGGCGCGGGCCCGAGCCATGAACGCGCTGCTCATGGGCGACGAGACCGCGGCCGGCGTGGGCGTGGACGTCACCCGGCTGCGCAGGGAGCTGTTCGTGGTGACCGGACTGCTGACCGGCGTCCTGGTCGCGGTCTCCGGCGCCATCGGCTTCGTGGGCCTGATGGTGCCGCATCTGTGCCGGCTGGTCCTCGGCGGCGACCACCGTCGGCTGCTGCCGCTGTCCGCGCTGACCGGCGCGTTGCTGCTGGTGGTGGTGGACGTGGTGTGCCGTACGGCGATGGACTCCCAGGAGCTGCCGGTGGGCGTCGTCACCGCGATGATCGGGGCGCCCGTCCTGCTGTTCCTGCTGGACCGGCGGATGGAGGCGGGCCGGTGACCGTCGAGATCGAGGATCTGCACGTCGGCTATGCGGGCCGCGACGTCGTCGCCGGAGTGCGTTTGATGGCGGCGGCCGGCGAGATCGCCGGGCTCGTCGGGCCCAACGGCAGCGGCAAGTCCACCGTGCTGCGGACCGTCTACCGGCATCTGCGGCCCACCGCCGGCCGGGTGCTGCTGGCCGGGACCGACCTGCGCACCCTCACCCCGGGACAGACCGCACGGCAGGTCGCCGCGCTGCCGCAGGAGCGCGGCAGCGACTTCGAGCTGACCGTGCACGAAGTGGTGGCGATGGGCCGTACGCCCTACAAGCGGGCCTTCGCGGGCGAGGACCGCGCCGACCGGGAGTGCGTGGCCGGCGCCCTGGCGGCCGTCGGCATGGCCGGGCAGGGCGCCCGCCGGTTCTCCGCGCTGTCCGGGGGCGAGCGGCAACGGGTGCTGCTGGCCCGTGCGTTCGCCCAGGACCCGGAGGTGCTGGTGCTGGACGAGCCCACCAACCACCTCGACGTCCGGCATCAGGTGGAGCTGCTCGCGCTGCTGCGGGCCCAGCGCCGCACGACGCTGATCTCCCTGCACGACCTGAACGCCGCGGCCTCCCTGTGCGACCGGCTGCATGTGCTGCACGCCGGGCGGGTGGTGGCGTCCGGCGCCCCGCGTACGGTGCTCACGCCGCAGCTGCTGGCCGAGGTGTTCGGGGTGCGCGCCGCGGTCACCGCCCACCCGCTCACCGGTGATCCGCTGATCGCCTTCGACCATCGCGAGCCGCTGCCCGCCGGCGACGGCTGACGGGCCCGCCCCGCCGCCTCACCCGGCCGCGAAGTGGCTCGGCTGCCCCCGACGCAGTACCGGGCGGCCGAGCCGCTCGGCGTCCGCGCGGTGCAGCAACTCCCGGCGTCCATCGGGGTGTTCGAGCACGCACGAGTGCCAGGGCGTCATCCACACATCGGGCGCGTCCAGCAGCCGGATGCCGAACTTGGCCGACCCCCGCGGCTGCGGATGGATGGACAGCCGGAACGCCCCCGGGTGGTGTGCCGCGATCAGCTCGCCCCAGGCGCGGCTGCGCTGCATCACCCCGTAGGCCCGGCGCCGGCAGTTGCGTTGCCGGGCCGACCGGGTCCCCGCGAACGAGACGGAGTCCTCGAAGAGGAACTTGGTGATGCCCTGGTACAGCCGCCGGGTCGGCTCGTCGGTGCGCGTCAGGGACCGCAGGGTCTCCAGGGCCGGGGCGTAACGCTCATGGACCAGGGTCCGCTTGGCGTCGTGCGACAGCTCCTGCCCGTACACGTCCCGCAGGTCGAAGACGTCCAGCTGGGTCAGGCCCTCGTCGTGGATCAAGGTGCGCAGGGCGTCGGCATAGGCATCGATGTCACGGTCGGGCACCTGGATGAGATCGCTGAAGACATGGCCGTCCGAGCAGAGCACCATCCGCGCCCCGGGCGGATGCACGGCGGCGATCCGGGCGCACAGCCCGTCCAGGAAGCGCAGCGCCAGCCGTTCGCCCTCGTCGGGCAGGTGGCCGAGCACCTTGGCCGGATTAGGGGACTTGCACGGGAAGCCCGGCAGGGTGAAGACGATCGGCTCGCCCGCCGCCACCGGACCGGCCAGCTGCCGCAGTTGGGCGGGGAAGGCGTCGGGGGTGTCGTCGTGGCCGGCGTCCAGGGTGCGCCGGTGCGGCAGCAGGATGCCGAGCACCGCCGCACACACGGCCTGGACATCGGCGCGCGCGCCGGGAGGCGCCGGTACGGTCAGCACGCGGCATCAGGCCCACTCGTGACGGGACAGCGGCCCGCGGCGCCGTAGGTCACCGGCAGCCGGTCGACCCCGCGTGCCAGGACGGCCGGGATCCAGTTCAGCTCGCTCTCCGGGACGGCCGGCCGCAGGCCCGGAAGCCGTCGCAGCAGGGTGCCCAGGGCGATCTGGAGTTCGATACGGGCGAGCGCGGCACCGGGACAGAAGTGGATGCCGTGGCCGAAGGCGAGGTGCGGGTTGGGGGAGCGGTCGAAGTCGAGGGTGTCCGCGTCGGGGAACTGCCGGGCGTCGCGGTTCGCCGCGCACAGCGACACGATGATGGAGTCGCCCGCCGGGATCCGGGTCCCGTGCAGGTCGGCGTCCTCGGCGAGGAACCGCCAGGTCGTCAGCTCGAAGGCGCTGTCGTACCGCAGGAGTTCCTCGACTGCGCGGGGCAGCAGCTCCGGACGGTCGGCCAGCGCCGCGAGGTGCGCCGGATGCCGCAGCAGGGTGACCAGGGCCGTGGTGATCTGGTTGGTGACCGGCTCCTGCCCCGCCACCAGCAGCTGGAAGATCATGGAATCCAGCTCCTCCTGGCCGAGCGCTCCGGCGTCGCGGGCGGCCACCAGCCGGGAGAGCAGATCCTCGCCGCCCACCGCGCGCTGGTGGCGGACCAGATCGGCGATGTACTGCTGCAGCCCGCGCAGCCGCGCCTCGTACGCCGGGCGGCCCGGGTCGGTGGGCCCCACGGGCTGGACCACCTTGCCCCAGTCCCGGTCGAAGCGGGCTTCGAACTCCTCGGGCAGACCGATGACCTCGGCGAGGACCCGGAAGGGGAAGCGGGCCGCGAAGGCCGCGACCAGATCGGCCTCGCCGCTCTCCGGGAGGTCGTCGAGCAGGGCGTCGGCCATCGCCTGGAAGCGCGGACGGAGCCCCTCGACGCGCTGCGGGGCGAAGGCGTCACCGAGCAGCCGGCGCAACTCGGTGTGCCGGGGCGGGTCCTGGTGCAGCAGATGCACCTGGAGCTGGGAGTGCTGCGGCTCGGGCATGATCGAGGCGCGGGCCCGCCAGGCCGCATTGCCCCGCGAGTGGTGCTTGCCCAGCCGGGCGTCGGTCAGCGCCCGGTGGGCGGCCTCGTAGCCGGTGACCAGCCAGGCGCACACCCCGCTGGGGAAACGCACCCGGTGCACGGGTCCGCGCTCGCGCAACTCCGCGTACAGGGGGTAGGGGTCGCGCTTGTACTCCGGCCCGTAGAGCTCCACGGGATCGGGATCGGACGGTCTGGACACGGAATCCTCCTCGGGTGACCGGCAACCGCGCCCGGACGGCACGGTGTTGGAGAGGTCGGGCACGGCGCGCGCCGAGTTCCCGCCGGGCGGGGAGAATTTCGGCCGGCCGGGGGAGCGGGGCGGCGAAGCGGGCGGTGCAAACCCAGTTAGTCGGCTCCGGGGGCCGCACGGTTCCGGCGACGGAACGGGACAAACCTCACGTGCCGACGGGCCCCCGATCGCCCCCCTCGCACCCTCCGCAGCTGCCACCATGACGCGATGTCCAGCTCTTCCGCCGACCCCGGTCGGCCCCCTCGTCGCCAGGCCGTCCCCCGGCTGCTGCCCGCACGATCGGTCCTCGGATTCCTCGCGCTGCTGGTGGTGCTCGGCACCCTCGCGTACGCCGCCGGTGCCGCCGTCGGCCCGGTGGCCCCGGGGCTGCATCCGGGCAGCGGCAGCCGTCCGGGAGGCGATGCGCCCGACGGTGGCGGGGACATGGGAGGGATGCACGGCATGGGCGCCGCGGCCCCCCGCCCGGTGCCGGTGGGAGCGTCGCGATGACGCCACAGCCCCGCCCCGTCCCCACGCCGCAGCGGACCGACGAGCGCACCACCACCCTCACGGTCGGCGGCATGACCTGCGCCGCCTGTGTGGGCCGGGTCGAGAAGAAGCTCGGCCGGCTGGACGGGGTCGCCGCCTCGGTCAACCTCGCCACCGGCCGGGCCACGGTCAGCCACCCCGCGGCGGTGCCCGTCACCGACCTCATCGCCACCGTCGAGGCCGCCGGCTTCACCGCCGGCCTCCCCGAGCCCGAACCGGAGCCGGAAGCGGACGCGCACCCGGCACCGGCCGCCGGCCCGGACGACGGGGACGCCGCCGCCCGCGCCGAGCGCCACCGGCTCCTGGTGACCGCGCTGCTCTCGCTGCCCGTGCTGGTGCTGTCGATGGTGCCCGGCTGGCAGTTCCGCAACTGGCAGTGGCTGTGCTTCGTACTGGCCGCACCGGTCGCCCTGTGGGGCGCCGCCCCCTTCCACGCGCGTGCGCTGCGCGGGCTGCGGCACGGCGCCGCGACCATGGACACCCTGGTCTCCCTCGGCGTCGCCGCCTCCTTCGGCTGGTCCGCCTATGCGCTGTTCCTCGGCGGGGCCGGTGCGCCCGGGATGACCATGCCGTTCAGCCTGCTGCCCACGGCCGGCGACGGCGTCGCGCACCTCTACCTCGAAGCCGCCGTCGGCGTCCCGCTGTTCGTACTGGCCGGGCGCCGCATGGAGGCCCGGGCCCGGCGCGGGACCGGCGCCGCGCTGCGGGCCCTGGCCGAACTCGCCGCCAAGGACGTCGCCGTACCGACGCCCGACGGCGAGCAGCGCATCCCGGTGAGCCGGCTGCGGGTCGGGGACCGCTTCCTGGTCCGGCCCGGCGAACGGGTCGCCACCGACGGCACCGTCGTCGAGGGCAGTTCCGCCCTCGATCTGTCCCTGATCACCGGCGAGAGCCGGCCGGTCGAGGTCGGACCGGGCGCGGCGGCCGTCGGCGGCGCGGTCAACTCCGGCGGTCTGCTGGAGGTACGGGCCGCCGCGGTGGGCGCCGACACCCAACTCGCCCGGATCACCCGGCTCGTCGAGGACGCGCAGACCGGCAAGACCAGGATCCAGCGGCTGGCCGACGCGGTGGCGGCGGTCTTCGTCCCCGCCGTACTGACCGTCTCGGTCACCGTCCTGGGCTTCTGGCTCGGCGCCGGAGCCGACCCGCAGGCCGCGGTGACCGCCGCGGTGGCCGTCCTGGTCGTCGCCTGTCCCTGCGCGCTGGGGCTGGCCACCCCGACCGCGCTGCTGGCCGCCACCGGCCGGGGCGCCCAGTTGGGGATCCTGGTCCGCGGCCCGGAGGCGCTGGAGCGGCTGCGCCATGTCGACACCATCGTGCTCGACAAGACCGGCACCCTCACCACGGGGCAGATGGGCGTCACCGCCCTCACCGCTCGCTCCGGCGGGCTCGACGCCCCCGAGGTGCTGCGGCTGGCCGCCCTCGTCGAGCAGGGCTCCGAGCATCCGCTGGCCCGCGCGATCACGGCCCACGCCCGCGAGCGGCACCCGGACCCACAGCAACTCCTGCTGCCCGTACAGGACTTCACCGCGACGCCCGGCCACGGTGTCGAGGGCACGGCGGACGGGCACCGGGTGGCCGTCACCCGCCCCGGCGACCTCGACGGGCTCCCGGCCCCGCTCCCGGAGGCGGTGCGTTCCGCGGAGGCCGACGGCCGCACCGCCGTCCTGGTCACCGTCGACGGCACCCCGGAGGCGGTACTCGCCGTCGGCGACACGCTGCGCCCCGACAGCTATCGTGCCGTCGACCATCTGCGCCGCCTGGGGCTGCGGCCGGTCCTGGCGACCGGTGACCGCGCCGCCACCGCCCGGGCGGTGGCCGGCCATCTCGCCGTCACCGAGGTGCACGCCGAGGCCCGCCCCGAGGACAAGGCCGACCTGGTCCGCACCCTGCAGGAGCAGGGCCGCCGCGTCGCCGTGGTCGGGGACGGGGTCAACGACGCGGCGGCGCTGGCGCTCGCCGACCTCGGTATCGCCATGGGCAGCGGCACCGACGCCGCGATCGGCGCGGCCGACGTCACCCTGGTCCGCGAGGACCTCCAGGCCATCGCCGACGCGGTACGGCTGGCCCGGCGCACCCTGGGCACCATCCGCACCAACCTCGGCTGGGCCTTCGGCTACAACCTCATCACCGTGCCGCTGGCCGCCGTCGGCCTGCTCAACCCGATGCTCGCGGCCGCCGCGATGTCCGCCAGCTCCCTGCTCGTCGTGGGCAACAGCCTCCGGCTGCGCGCCTGGCGCCCGCGCGCAGCCACCACCGCCCGCCGCCCTCACGGCTCGCGGCGGGCCCAGACCCGTGGGGAGACCACATGACGCGGCCACCCGTCCAGGCCCTCGCCGTTCCGCTGCTCACCTGCCTGGCGACCCTCGCCCTGCTCACCCTCTGGACCGCCGCCGGCAACGCGGGCACCCCCGCGCGGCTGAGCGTGGCCGAGGGCCGGGTACTGATCCCCGCGGGCTCCGATGCCACCGCTGCGTTCTTCACCATCCGCAACACCGGCGGCTCCGACGACGTCCTGACGGGGGTCACCGGGCCCGCCGGCCACCGCGCGATGCTCAGCCGCACCGTCGACATCGGCGACAACGCCCGCAGCATGGCGATGGCCGAGGACGCCACCGTCCCGGCCGGCGACGCCCTGACGATGACCGCGACCACCCTGGACATCATGGTGAGCCCACCGCCCCGGCTCGCGCCCGGCGACCGGCTCACCTTCACCCTGCACTTCCGCCACAGCCCACCGCGCACCGTACGGGCCGTGGCCGTGGCGCCCGGCCGGTGAAGCACGGCGACGGGGCTCATGGCCGGGTCCGCCCATGAGCCCCGTTCGCCCCGCCGGGACCGGCCCGTCAGGCCACCGCGGCCGCGAGATCCCGCGGCCGGCCCGCCGACTCGGGCCGCTCGGCCTCCGCCAGCAGCCCGACGAGCGTCTCGCGGGCACGTGCCACCCGGGACCGCACGGTCCCCACCGGGCAGCCGATCACCCCGGCCGTCGCCGCGTACGGCAGGCCCAGCAGCTGCGTGAGGACGAACGCCTCCCGCCGCTCCGGCGCCAGCGCCGCCAGCAGTTCGGCCAGCGCGACGCCCTCGTCGAAGCCGGGCACCCCACGCGGCTGTACCCGCTCCGCGGCCGTCTGCCAGTCGTCCGTGGCGGCCAGCCGGGGCCGGACCGCATGGGACCGGATGCGGTCCGCCACCACCCGCCGGGCGATGGTCAACAGCCAGGTACGGGCCGAGGACCGGCCCTCGAACCGGGGCAGACTGCGCAGCGCCCGGACGTAGGTGTCCTGCACCAGGTCGTCGGTCGCCTGCGGATCGCCGCTGAGATGGGTCACATAGCGCCGCACATCGAGCTGGGTGGCCCGGACGAACTGCTCGACGGCCCGCTCGTCACCGCCGCGGGCGGCCAGCGCCCAGCCCGTCACGCTCTCGTCATCGCGCATTCCGGCACCGCCCCTCGCTGCGCGGACCCGCTTCGGGGAGGATGGGCGCATGCTCTGCACGCGCATCCGTACGGCACTCTCCGCCCGCCTGGACGGCGAGGAACTGCCCCCCGGTCTCACCGCCCGCCGGCTCGACGAGCACCTCGCCGACTGCCGGGACTGCCGGCGCTGGGAAGAGCGGAGCCGTGCGCTGACGACCGGTCTGCGCCGCGCCGCGGAGCGAGCCGAGGACGACGCCCCGGCGGTCGCCGATGCCCTGCTCGCCCGGCTGCGGCCGGCTTCCGTACGGCCGGGGCCGGTGCCTCCCGGCGGTGCGGACAGTGGTGGGAAACGGGCCGGTTGAGCCGGCCGGGGCGGCGGCGTACGGGCGTGTGCCCGCGCCGGCCGGGGCGCCCGAAGCGGACGCGGGCGGCAGCGCCACCGGCATCCGGACAGGATTCATCATCTGGAGTCCTTCGCATGACCCGGTCGCCGCGCACGGCGGGGACCGGTGAAGTCGGAGCCGGTCAGGGGCGCGAGTCCTCTGCGCCCGTGTGCCGGCTCGGGAATTCGACCGTGCTGTCAGCCGACAGCCGGCTCATACGGCGGACCCCGCAACGACCTCGCGTGGGCCAGCAGCAGCTGGTGCACCGCCCGCCGCGGCTCCTGCCGGGCGGCCCGCGCGGCGGGCGGTGCCGGGGGCAGGACGATCCGCAGGACCAGCACCAAGGGCGCGAACAGCCAGGCCGACACGCACCGCAGGAGCCGGAACGCCGCCCGCTCGCCGCCCCACAGCCACCCGGCGCTGAGCAGCGCGACCAGCAGATGGGCCGCGAGCATGCCGGACGCGCTGCCGTGCATGCCTGCCATGCCGGAGGCGGTGTCGTGCATCCCGGCCATCCCGGACGCACTGTCGTGCATCCCGGCCATCCCGTCCGGTCCGGCCAGCCGGCTCATGTGGTCCATGCCGGGCACGGAACCGGTGTGTTCCCGAGCGGAGGCGGCCGCCATCTGCCGGTGCATCAGCTGAATGAGCTGCGCGGAGTCGTCGTCCGGGAGCGGCGTCCCGCCGGCACCGCACAGCCAGGTGTCCGCCCACCGCCGCGCGAGCGAGCGCGGTGCGCCGCCCGCGGGCCCGGCGAGCGCCTGGCCGAACGAGAACGCGGTGTGCAGCGCCGCTTGGGTGCCGACGGTCAGCAACCCCACCAGCAGCGGGCCGCGTTCCCGGCCCGCGCAGCACCAGGCACCGGCCGCGGTCACCGCTCCGGCCGCGAGCAGCATCCACGCGGGAACCGCGGTATCCGACATCACCACGTGTCCCAGCGCGGCGAGCAGCACGCACACCACCGCGAACACCGCGGCGCGTAGCCCCCTGAGAACCTGCCCCGCATCCATGACAGGCCCATCGTCGCACCCCGCTCCCGGAACCCGACGAGGGCCCCCGACCTGCGGCGTCCGCCGTCGCCGCGAGGCGCTCTCCCTCGTGGTCCGGCCCGGCGGTCGTCGGCGGCACACGGAACGGGGCGCGGCCCCCGGCCACGCCCCGTCGGCTCCGTTCGGTCTCCTAAGGCCGGGGGCCGATGACCTCCGTACCGTCCCGCACCGTGAGGGCGAGCACCGGGCAGCAATCGGCGGCGTCCAGCGCGCGTTCGTCCTCGTCGATCCGGTCGTGCAGCGGACGGGCATGGCTGCCGTCGAGCGCGAAGAGATCCGGTGCGATGGCGGCGCAGGATCCCGAGGCGATGCACTGCCGGGGCTCGATCTCCACGTTCCAGGTCATCGGCTCACCACCCCACCGGCATCACCCGGGGCCCGCGCACCAGCATCTGGCTCTTCCACTCCACATCGCCGGCCAGACGCAGCCCCGGGAACCGGGTGAGCAGCGCGCCGAGCGCCTCCTGGAGTTCCAGGCGGGCCAGCGGCGCCCCCAGACAGTGATGGACGCCGTGACCGAAGCCGAGATGCTGGTTCGCGGCCCGGGAGATGTCCAGCGTGCCGGGCGAGTCGAAGCGCAGCGCGTCCCGGTTGGCCGCGCCCATCGCGATCAGGACCGGGGTGCCGGCCCGCACCAGCGTCCCGCCGACCTCGACGTCCTCGGTCGCGTAGCGGGGCTGGCCCGCGCCGCTGCCCAGCGGGACGAAGCGCAGCAGCTCCTCCACGGCACTGCCGATCAGCTGCGGCTGCTCGCGCAGCAGGGCGAGCTGGCCCGGGTGATCCAGCAGCGCCAGGACGAAGTTGGGGATCTGGGTGGCGGTGGTCTCGTGCCCGGCGACCAGGATCCCGACGCACAGGTCGACGAGTTCGAGCTCGGAGAGCCGGTCGCCGACGTCCCGGGCATCGATCAGCGCCGTCATCAGATCGTCCCGCGGTGCCTGCCGGTGCTCCTCGATCAACTGGCCCATATAGGCGCGGAGTTCCTCGAGATTCGCGTCGAACTCCGCCGCCGTCAGGGAACTTGTCGACAAGGCGGCATCGCTCCACACCCGGAAACGCGGCCGGTCCTCGGCCGGCACGCCGAGCATCCGGCAGATCACGGCGACGGGAATGGGCAGCGCGTAGCGGTCCACCAGATCGACGGGCGGCCCGGCGGCTTCCAGCTCGTCGAGCAGCTCCCGCGTCAACTGCCGTACCTGGGGGCGGAGTTTCTCGACCTGTCGGACGGTGAAGGCCTTCGCCACCAGGGTCCGCAGCCGGGTGTGATCGGGTGGGTCCATGCCCAGGATGCCGCTGTCGCGGCGCCCTTCGGACTGCCGGGGCTCGTCGTGCAGGGCTCCCGCGGCGCGGCTGAAGCGCTGGTCCCCGAGGACGAACCGGGCCTCGGCGTACCGGGTCACCAGCCAGGCCGGCTCTCCGTAGGCCATCTGTACCTTCAGCAGTCCCGGGCGGTTGCGGGCCTGCTCGTACTCCTCGGCGAGCGCAAGGCTCTCGGCAAGATTGAACGGGTAGGAGAGGGGTGCTGTATCGATCGTGGTCATGGCGACCTCCCTTGTGTAAGCACCTGCTTACAAACCGTAGGACGCTCCCTCGGAGTGGTCAACGACGCATTGTGGCCGTCCTGCTGACGGCCCGACGGAAAGGAAGCGTGGCGATGGCCAAGCCCCCGCAGGACGGCGCGGCGAGCGCACACCGCCGGGACGCGCAGGGCACGCGACTGCGGCTGCTGGACGCCGCCTCGGAGCTGTTCGCCGAGCGCGGCTACGAGCGCGCGACGGTGCGTGACATCGCGGCCCGGGCCGGAGCCAATCAGGCCCTGCTGTTCCGGTACTTCGGCTCGAAGAAGGCCCTGTTCGGCGAGGTCATGGCGCGTGGCGGACAGGAACAGCTGCGCACCACTCCCGCCGAGCGGCTGTTCGAGGTCGCACTGCGCGGCATGCTGGCCGGCGGCGGGGACGGCGGCGACCGTTCGCTGGAGGTGTGTCTGCGCTCGATAGGCGGCAGCGACGAGATCGCCGATGCGCTGCGCGGACTGGGGGAGGAGTACGCGGAGGTCCTCGCCACCCTCTCGGAATCCGATACCGGGGGGCTGCGCGGCGATCTGGCGCTGTCGTGGCTGCTGGGAATTGGCTTGATGCGAGTGGTGGTCGCCAAGGAACCGCTGGCGAGCGCCGACCCGGACACCGTGTGCTCGCTCGTCGTGGGCGCTCTGGGAGGGCTGCTGGAGAGCATGCCGAAGGATGGCCGGAGCAAGGGGGGAGCCGGTGACGGCGGGGAAGGCGGCGGCGGGGAAAGGGCCGGGAATCCGGAGTGAGCGGGCGGGGGTGCGGTGTGCCGCCGTGCCTCGTGCTGCGTTCCAGTGACTCTCCGGCGGGTCGCAAGTCGGGGAACAAATGCACCTTTATTGTCATGTTTGCAGAGAATATTCTTTTTCTGCACCAGTCGAGTGAAGGTGGAAACATGCTCCGTTCGATTCCTCGCGGCCTTGCATTGGCCGGCCTGACCGCGGCTGCCCTGGTGGTGCCGACGGCCGGTGCCGCCACCGCCGCAACCGCGCCCCCCAGCAGCAGCTCGCAGAGCACGATGTGCCTTCGCTGCGACCGGGGCCACCACCACTTCGGGCACCGTTACTGCAAGTGCCGCCACGACCGCCGCCACGGCCACCACGGCCGCTTCGGGCACGGCGGCCACGACGGCTACGACGGGTACGACGGCTTCGGCCGTGACGACAGCCGTCGCGACGGCTACGGCTACGGCCGCGACGGCGGTTACGACCGCGACAGCTACGACCGCGACAGCTACGGGCGGGACAGAGACGGGCGGGACAGGGACGGACGCGACGGCTACCGCCGCGACGGCCGGCGCGACCGGGACGGCCTGCTCGGCCTCGGACTGCTCGGCATCCTCTGACCCCTGTCGGTCAGTCATGCCGCGGGCCCGGGACACCCCTCCCGGGCCCGCTGCATGCTGTGCCGCCCGCGCCGTGGCGCGGGAGCGCCCGGACGGGCTCCGTCAAGAGGTCCAACGCCCTGTCGGCCACCGGTGGTTGCCGGGCGCCGATCGCTCCGGGGGCGCGCCCTCCGGCCCGTACCGCGACGGAATGATCGCCTCCTGTTTTTCGATTCTGGCAAACATTGTCATTGGCCTTGCTTGATGGCAGGATTAACCCGTCACATCGCGAATGGGGGATTTGCGGTCAATGGGGGACGGGGGAAGAGTCCCTTCTGTGTAGCGCACGCCTGACCCGTGTGCGCGGCCAACAAGCCCGTGGGATCTCGCTTCTGCGAGACAGCTGCCTTGCGCTGCCCACTTTCAACGGTTTGGACTCTGGTGATAGCGGAAGAAGTGTATGATCTCGTGCTGGATGATCTCTTCATTCAGCTGGACCAACTGGTTCCGGGAAGTTCCGTTTTCCTGAAAATGGAAGGTCTCAATCCAGCGGGTTCGGTAAAGCTCAAGACGGCTGTCGCGTTGGTCGCGGCGGCCGAGAACGCCGGGCTCCGTTTTCCGCGGACCCGCCTGATCGAGTCGACGTCGGGAAACCTCGGCGTCGCCCTGGCGATGGTGTGCGCGGCGAAGGGCTATCCGCTGACCTGTGTCACGGACCCCAATGCCACCGTCCGCTCACGGCGCCTGATGGCCGTTCTCGGTGCCGAGGTCGTGGTGATCGAGGCCAGGGACGCCCACGGCGGCTTTCTGCAATCAAGGATCGACTACATCTCCGAGCGCCTGCGCCGCGAGCCCGACCTGTACTGGCTGAACCAGTACGCCAACCCGGCCGGGCCGCAGGCACACCGCGACCGTACGGGCCGCGCGCTCGTCGAGGGGCTCGGCCACATCGACTACGCCTTCATCGGGGCCGGCACCACGGGGACGCTGATGGGCTGCGCGGAGTACCTCCGCCGGCACAGCCCCGCCACCCGGATCATCGCGGTGGACGCCGTCGGCTCGGTGACCTTCGGCGGCCCGGCGGCCCGCCGCCACATTCCCGGACTGGGGACGAGCCGACGTCCGGAAATCCTCGATACGAGGAACCTCGACGACATCGTGCTCATTTCCGAGGCGGATTCCGTCGAGATGTGCCGAACCCTTGCCCGGGAACGGGGGCTGCTCCTGGGCGGCTCGACCGGCACGGTGCTGTGCGCCGTACAGGACGCCGCCAAGAAAATACCGGAAGGGAGCGTGGTGGTGGCGATTTCTCCGGACCTCGGTGACCGCTATCTGGAGACCATCTACGACGACGCGTGGGTGGCCGAACGCTGGCCCGAGATAGTCGGCCACTAGTTTTCTCGGGCACCGGCCCGAGAGGGGGGAATTATTGTGTTCAATTTTGAGATAGTCGCCGGTGAAACGGTGCGCAATGTCCTGCACGGGAAACGCGGGGACGTGCTCGGCATTGTCAGCAGTGCCTATCAGGCACATGAGGCGGGGGATTCCGTCAACCCGGACAGCTACTTCCTCCGCTTCCCGGACAAGCCGGATTCCCGGATCATTGCGCTGCCGGCCTACTTGGGCGCCGACGTCCAGCTCGCCGGCATCAAATGGATCGCGAGCTTCCCGGGCAACACCCGGATCGGAGCCCCGCGCGCCTCGGCCGTCCTCGTGCTCAACGACTACGAGACCGGGTATCCGATCGCCTGTCTCGAAGCCGCGAGCATCAGCTCGGCACGTACCGCCGCCTCCGCGGCCGTCACGGCGACCGCGCTGCGCCCGGACGGCTTCGAGGGGACCCGGATCGCCGTGGTGGGCGGCGGAGTCATCGCGCGCAACATCTGCGACTACCTGAACGTCGCCGGCTGCGCACCGGACGCCTACCTCGTCCACGATCTCGACGAGTCCTCCGGTCAGGCTCTCGCCGGCCACATCCGCACCACCCAGGCCCGTCCGGCGTCCTTCACCGCCGACCTCGACGCCGCGCTCGCGGCCGACACCGTCGTCTTCGCCACCACCGCGCTCGAACCGTACGTCACCGCGCCGTTCAGGCCCGGTCAGCTCATTCTCAACATCTCGCTGCGCGACCTCGCGCCCGACGTCGTCCTGGCGGCGGACAACATCCTCGACGACGTCGAACACTGCCTCAAGGCCAACACGTCACCGCATCTGGCCGAGCAGCGCTCCGGGTCCCGCGAGTTCGTGACCGGAACCCTCGCCGGAGTGCTGAACGGCGAGGTGAAGCTCTCGGCGGAACGCCCGGTGATCTTCTCGCCGTTCGGCCTGGGCGTGCTGGACCTGGCCGTGGGAGCCTTCGTCCTGGGCGAGGCGCGCAAGGACGGCAACACGATCGAGGTGCCCAACTTCTTCGGGGAGACGCGCCGGTGGTGAGCCACATACCCCTCTCCGTCGCCCTCGTCGGTGCCGGATCGCGCGGCCTGGGCGTCTTCGAGCGGCTGGTCGCGCACTGCCTGGAGCGGCCGACTCCGCTCACCGTCCACCTCATCGACCCACAGCCCTTCGGCGCCGGATTCCACCTGTCCGACCAGCCCGACCACCTGCTGCTCAACACCGTCTGCGGACAGCTCTCCGCCTTCGCCGACGCGCGGATGGTGGACGGCCCCGTCCCGGTCGTGGGCCCGTCGCTCCACGAGTGGTGCCGGCGCCGGGATCTGCGGCTGGCCGACGACGGCTACACCGTGCGCGCGGGCGAAGGGCGGGAGATCCAGCCGAACGACTTCCTGCCGCGCCGGCTGCTGAGCGAGTATCTTGCCTGGGCCGCGGAGGAGATCACCGGCGCGGCCCCCGAGAGCCTCACCCTGATCCGGCACCGTACGACCGCCGTTGACGTCCTCCCCGGCGGATCCGGGACCGAGACGGTCGTCCTCGCCGACGGCAGCCGCATCGAGGCCGATGCCGTCTTCGTCACCGTCGGCCACCATTCGCTGTATCTGCCCGCGGCGCCGGCTCCCGATCCCCGACTGGTCACCCGCCCCTATCCGTTGCCCACGGCGCTCGACGGCATCGGACCGGGCGAGCGGGTGGCCGTCCTCGGCATGGGGCTGACCGCCATGGACGTCCTCGCCACCCTGACCCTCGGCCGCGGCGGCAAGCACCTCACGGACGCGGCGGGGATGCGCTATCTGCCCAGCGGACGCGAGCCGTCGATCGTCCTCACCAACCGCTCCGGGATGCCCTCGCGCAGCCGCCCCCGGCTCCGGCAGGGGCGGGTGCGCTTCGCGCCGCTGGCCCTGACCACCGAGCGCCTCGACGAGATCCGGTCCGGCACACCGGACGGCCGCCTCGACTTCACCCGCGACGTCCTGCCGCTGATCGAGGCCGAGATGGCACTCGCCTACTACCGCACCCTGCTGGCCCGCGAGTACGGCGACGCCACCAGCGCCGGACTGGAGTTGGCCCGGCGCTGCGCACGCGGCGGCCACGAGGCGCTGCTCGGGGAACTGCGGGCGCGGTTCGGCCGCTGCCCGGTGGCCGGCATCCTGTCCGCGGACCTCACCGACCGGCAGTGGACGGGGTACGACGTCTACCGCGACTGGTTCACCGCGGAGGTCGCCGCCGACCTGGCCGAGGCCCGCGAAGGCCTCGGCGTCGCCCCCCTGAAGGAAGCCCTGGAGGTGCTCCGGGACCACCGCGATGTGCTGCGCGCGGTCATCGATCCGCCCGGTGTCGACGACGCGTCGCTGGCCACGTTCTTCGGGGAGTTCGCCTCCACGGTGAACCGGCTGGTGATCGGTCCGCAGCTGGACCGGTCGGCGGAACTGCTCTCGCTGATCGACGCCGGGATCGTCCGGCTCGGCCCCGGCCCGCGGCCCAAGATCGTCGCACCGGCCGGTCAGGGCCCCTGGCGGCTGGAATCCACCTGTCTGGCCCGGCCGTTGCGGATGGAGGTCGACCACGTCGTGCAGGCGCACGTGCGCGAGCCCGGCGCGGACCGGGTGGCCGGATCCCTGCTGGGCACGCTCGTCGCCGCGGGTCGCGTCCGTACCCTCGCGCACCGCGGAACGGCCGTGCAGGGGCTGGACGTCACCCGGCAGGGCCAGGGCGTCGACCGCACGGGCACACCGCAGCCGCGGCTGTTCTTCCTCGGACCGCACACCGAAGGATCCAGCTACTACAACCACTACGTCCCCTCGCCCGGCGTGCCCTCCCGCGCACTGCTGGACGCCGAACTCGCCCTGCGTACCGCCCTGCCGTCTCTGATCACGAGGAAGCGATGAACACCAGCGACACCTACACACCGTGGACCCAGGAGTACCGGCCCGAGACCCGCGCCGCACAGGGCGACGGCTGGCGCTCTCCGACCACCGGCGCCGTGCCGCCCGCGATCAGCCTGGGCGCCACCTACGCCCGGGACAGCGAGTACCGGGCACCCGCCGGGCTCGCGTACCTGCGCGACCAGGGCACCCCGGGGTACGAGCAGGCCGAGCAGGTCGTGGCGGGCCTGGAGGGCGGCTCGGACGCGCTGCTCTTCTCGTCCGGAATGGCCGCCGCCACCGCGGTCTTCCAGGTACTGCCGGCCGGCGCGCGGGTCGTGGTCCCGCAGACCATGTACTTCGGACTCACGAAGTGGCTGCGGGAATTCGGTCCGCAGCGTGGCCTGGACGTCGTCCAGGTGCCCATGAACGACCTGGACGCGGTGGCGGCCGCCGTGGACGCGGCCCCGACCGCACTGGTCTGGGCGGAGTCCCCGGCCAACCCCACCTGGCTGGTGACCGACCTCGCCGGCTGCGCCGAGATCGCCCACCGGGCCGGCGCGCTGTTCGGCGTCGACAACACCGTCCCCACTCCGGTGCACGCCCGGCCGTTCGACCTCGGCGCCGACCTGATCATGCATTCGGGCACCAAGTACCTCAACGGCCACACCGATGTCGTCGCCGGACTGCTCGTCAAGGCGCCGCAACCCACCGAGGCCCGGGACGCCGTCTGGGAGCGGCTGCAGCTGCACCGCCGGCTGACCGGCCCGATCCTCGGCCCGCTGGAGACCTACCTCCTGGTGCGGGGTCTCCGGACGCTGTTCCCCCGGATGCGCCAGATCTCGGCCACGGCGATGGCCGTGGCCGAGCACTTCGCCGCCCACCCCCTGATCCGGCGGGTCGCCTACCCGGGACTCCCCACCGACCCCGGACACGAGATCGCCGCCCGGCAGATGACCGGCGGATTCAGCGGCATGCTCTCCCTGCATGTCGACGGCCCGTGGCAGCAGTCCCTGCGCACCGCCAACCACTGCGAACTCTTCATCCGCGCCACGTCGTTGGGTGGTGTGGAGAGTCTGGTCGAACACCGCTATACCTTCGAAGGGCCGGACAGCACCTCGCCGAAGGACATGCTGCGCCTGTCCATAGGTCTGGAGAGCCCCGCAGACCTCGTCGCCGACCTCGAACAGGCCCTGGAAAAGGCCGTGAAGGAAGACCGTTGAGCGCACAGACCCCCACCCCCCACCCCGACGCCGCACCGCCGGACACCTCGGGTCCGCCAGGCGCGGCGGACGCGCCCCCGGACGGCGGACACCGGCGTGGCTTCCTGCACGACGTCTCGCTGTCCGCCGTACTGGCCGGCTTCGTCGCCGTCGTCGTGTCCTACTCCGGCCCGCTGGTCATCGTGCTCGCGGCGGCCTCCGCGGGGCATCTGACCACCGCACAGACCAGCTCCTGGGTGTGGGCCATCTCCATCGGCAGCGGCCTGACCTGTATCGCGCTGAGCCTGCGCACCAAGATGCCGGTGATCACCGCCTGGTCGACGCCGGGCGCGGCCCTGCTGGTGACGAGTCTGGGCGCGTACTCGTACGCGGAGGCCGTCGGGGCCTTCCTCGTCACCGGACTGGTGATCACCCTGGTCGGTCTGACCGGAGTGTTCGGCTGGCTGATGCGGCAGGTGCCCACCGCGGTCGTCTCCGCGATGCTCGCCGGCATCCTGTTCTCCTTCGGCACCGGGGTGTTCACCTCGCTCAAGACCGCACCGCTCCTCGCCGGTTCGGTGCTGCTCACCTACCTCCTGGCGAAGCGGTGGCTGCCCCGCTACGCGGTGCTCGTCGCGCTGACGGCGGGTGTCGTGGCCAGTGCGGCCGGCTCGCGGCTGGACATCCATCTGGACCGGATCGAGCTCGCCAGGCCGGTCCTGACGACCCCGGACTTCTCGGTCGCCTCGCTCATCGGCATCGCCGTGCCGATGATCCTGGCGACGCTCGCCTCGCAGAACGCACCGGGCATGGCCGTGCTCACCGCGTCCGGCTACCGGCCCAAGGACCGCCTGCTGATCGGCTCCACGGGACTGGTCTCCACGGCGCTGGCGCCCTTCGGCTCGCACGCCATCAACCTCGCGGCGATCACCGCGGCCATCTGCACCGGTCCCGAGTCCCACCGCGATCCGAAGCGGCGCTATGTGGCCGGTGTCTCCTGCGGAGCGTTCTACCTCCTCATCGGGGCGTTCGGCTCCACGCTGGTGGTGCTGTTCGCCGGGCTCCCCAAGGAACTCGTGGCGGCGGTCGCCGGGGTGGCGCTGCTCGGGGCCCTGGCCGGTGGCCTGACCGGGGCGGTGAAGGAGGAGAAGGACCGCGAGGCGGCACTGATCACCTTCCTCGCCACTGCCTCCGGCGTCAGCCTCTTCGGCATCGGATCCGCCTTCTGGGGGCTGCTCTTCGGCGTCCTCGCGCACCTCGTCCTGACCCGCTGGCGCCGTACGCCCACGGCCGCCGCGGCCTGAGCCGAGCGGCCGTTCGCCGGCGGCACGGCACACCGTGACCGGCCAATCGCGGCCCGCCGGACACCTCCGGGTGCCCGGCGGGCCACGCCGGACCCAAGGGGCCAGGAAGTCGGCCCGTGTGGTCAGGAGGAGCCGGACCCCGTCCCGTCCTGCGGCAGTTTCGTCACCTTCTGCGGCCGCGACCCCGCACCGTCGGCGAGCGGGGAGACCGTGCCGGACGTGCCGGTCGCCTTCTTGAGGCTGTCGAGGATGGCCATCCCCTGGCCGACGATGCCGGAGACGATCTCGTTCATGCCGTCGGTGCCGTTGAGCACGGTCAGCCGGGAGCCGGAGATGCCCTCGGCGGCCGCCTGGGCGAGCGCGGGGAGGTTCTCGACGGTGCGGTTGGCGGCGATCAGCTCCTGGTTGCCGTCCCGGAGCGAGGCCGCGAGCGCCGTGTTGGCGTCGGCGCGCGCCTGGGTCACGGCCCGTTCGGTGTAGGCGCGGGCGTCCGCCTCGTACCGGACCTGGTCCCGCCGTGCCTCCGCCAGGGTGCGCAGCCGGTAGGCCTCCGCGTCCGCCGGGCGGCGCACCTCGCCCTCCAGCCGCTGCGCGGCGAGCGACGCCTGCCGCTGGGCCAGCGCGGTCTGCTCCTCGATGACCTCCTGCGAGGCCCTGGCCTGCGACAGCGGGCCGGCCTGGGCGGCGCGGGCGTTGTACTGCTCGGTCTCGGCGTGGAACCCGGCCCGTTTGATCGCGGTGTCCCGCTCGTACTCGGCCTTGAGCGCCGCCGCCTGCTGCTCCCGCTGGGTGGCCTCCTGGTCGGCCTTGGCCTGCGCGATCCGGGCCGCGCTGGCGACCGCCGCGGCGTGCGGGGCGGCGAGGTTGGTGATGTATCCGGAGGTGTCGGCGATCTCCTGGATCTGCAGGGCGTCGACGACGATGCCGAGCTTTTCCATCTCGGAGTGGCTGCCGTCCTTGACCTCCTGGGCGACGCGGTCCCGCTCCCGGATGATCTGCTCGACGGTCAGCCCGCCCACGATCGAGCGCAGATGACCGGCGAAGATCCGGCCCACCAGCTCCTCCATGGTGGCCTGCTCGTCCAGGAACCGGCGTGCCGCATTGGCGATCGACGTCGGGTCGTCCCCGACCTTGAAGACGGCGACCGCCCGGACCCCGATCCGGATGCCCTGCTGGGTGACGCAGTCCTCGGAGATCTCCGCCTCCCGCAGCGACAGCGACAGCAGGCTCGCCTTCTGCTTGACGGGCAGGACCCAGCTGCCGTGGCCCGTGACGATACGGAATTGCGCGTCCCCGGCCCGGCGCTTCGAGCCGGAGATCAACAGCGCCTCGTTCGGCGCCGGAACATGCCAGAACAACATTGCGGGACTCCCGGTCCGATGCGGCCGGCTGCCCGTGCGTGGGCGGGCACGGCCGCGGAGGGAAAGCCGGCTCACGGCCGGCCATGATCACCGGTCCGGCCAGGTCATGCGGGCAACGGCGCGACGATCACCGAGCGCGCCGAGGTGTGGTCCACCACGATGACCTGGGTATGCCGGTCGATGGGCACAGGTGACCAGGCGGCGAAGGCCTCGGTCCCGCCGCGCACCGGCAGCAGCACCTCGCCCGGTCCGTCGGCGGGGATCGACACGGTCACCCGCCCGATCACCCCGATCGGGCTGAAGTCCGTCTCATCCGTCGCGCTCACCCGGGTTCCGTCGCTGGTCAAAGCCGCTGCCGGCGTGGTGGCCGGGCAGCGGGAACTCCTCGACAACTCAACGGTACTCCGGCCCCGGCGCCGCTTCAGGGCGCCGGTCCGGCAGCCGGTGGACGACGGTTTCAGGCCTCCAGACGGGCGGGACGGGCCGCGGGCACCGGCCTTCTCGGCGGCAGGACATCGGGCGCGCGGTGCGGCCGGAGGGCCGTGAGGGCGATCTCGGTCTCCTCCATCAGCGCGCGATAGGAGACCAGCCGCTGCCACTCCGGATCGGCGACTCCGGGCACGGTGCGCGCACGCTCCGTCCACAGCTTCGCCAGCCCTGCGTACACGGGGGTCTGTCGGACGATCTCCGCGGTGAGCCATCGCGGGACGGAGCCGGGGCGGGGGAGGGACGTCTGTCCGTGACCTGCGACGGTGCCGGAAGAGGGGACGCTCATGGCCGTAGAAACGATTCTTCCGGCATGTGGTCACGACGTATTTTTGCCGCTGCCGCCGTTTCCACAGCGGAGGCAGGGACGTCTGTCTCTCGAATCACCTTATGCAGTGATCTATAGCTGGGAAGCGGTCCAATACGGACGACGGGACGTTGTCGCAGTCATGGAACCCAGGGAGTTGTGGGAGCGCCACGCGGTCCTCGCACAGGCGTTTTGCAGCAGCGATGACGAGGTCCGCCGTACGCAGGGACTCCTCGACGAGGCCGAGGCCCGTCGTTCCCGGACCCTGGCCGCCTTCGCCGTGACGGTGGGCAGCGACGCGGTGGTGGCGGACCTGCTCGGCCTGGACGAGCGCGAAGTGCGCCTGGCCCGGCGCACGGTGGGCAAGGACGACGCCCGCGCGGTCGCCAAGAGCCTGCTGTCCCAGCCCGCGTGCGAGCAGGCCCCCGCGCAGCCGGCCGCCGTACCTCCTGCGGGCCCGTCCACCACGAGCCGGCCCAGCGTGAGCCCGCCGACCGCGGGTCCGCCGGTCACGGGCCCGCCGGCCCCGGCCTGGTGGTGGACGAG
>NZ_SDIG01000275.1:0-5170 GCF_004122755.1 Streptomyces sp. TM32 | reverse complement strand
GATCCTGGCGCGGCCGGCGCATCGTGGCGGGGGCGGGTCCTCGGGCCACAGGGGTTCGGTCGCGTCCACCACCTCCCCCGCCACGATGCGCCGGCCGCGCCAGGATCCGCCCGCTTCCCACACATCGTCCAGTTCGGCGTCCTGCGTCACGTACGGACGGGCGCCCGCACCGTGCGACGGACGTTCGTCCGGACCGTACGGGCCCGCTCCGAACACATCGCTGTCGGACCAAGGGCCCCGCGAGTTGCTCATGTGTGCACTCTCCTCGGTCACTTCGACGACAGACTGCTCGGCTGTGGGACGGGCTCCTTGAGCAAGTGCTGGTTGGCGGTGCCGGAGCGCTGCATGCGGTGCCACTTCAGCCGGGTGCCGAGCAGGGCGGTGACCACGGACTGGATGACGACGAGATACAGCAACTGCCGGTAGAAGAACAGCTGGAGCGGCAGGGCCCACAACGACCGGAGCGGTTCGTGGTCCAGCCGCAGGGCGTAGGCGGCGGTGATCAGCTGGATGACGAGGAAGCCGAGCCAGACCCCGACCGCCTGCGCGGTGTCGCCGAAGCACAGGCCGTACAGGGCGAAGACATCGACGACCGGCGCGAAGAGCGGTAACACGATCTGGAACAGGGCGAGATAGGCGAGCCCCCGGCGGCCGAAGCGTCCGGCCGGGCCGACCTCCACCACGGCATGGCGGTGCTTCCACATGGATTGCAGGGTGCCGTAGCACCAGCGATAGCGCTGCCGCCACAACTGGTCCAGGCTGCTGGGCACTTCGGTCCAGGCGATGGCCGTCTCCTCGTAGACCACCCGTCGGCCCATCCGCCACAGCGCCATCGTGAGGTCGGTGTCCTCGGCGAGGGTGTCGTCACTGATACCGCCGATGGCCAGCAAGGCGTCCCGGCGGAAGGCACCGATCGCGCCGGGAACCGTGGGCATGCACTCCAGCACCTCGAACATGCGCCGGTCCAGGTTGAACCCCAGGACGTACTCCAGATGCTGCCATCTGCCCAGCAGCCGCCGCCGGTTGCCCACCTTGGTGTTCCCGCTGACCGCGCCGATCGTCGGGTCGGCGAGCGGCTGGATGAGGCGGTGCAGGGCCTCCGGCTCGAAGACCGTGTCCGCGTCGATCATCACGATGATCTCGCAACGCGCGTAGCGCAGGCCCGTGCTGAGCGCTCCGGGCTTACCGGAGTTGGGTTGTTCCACCACGCTCACCCGAGGATCGGTGATGCCGCGGGCGATCTCCACGGTCCGGTCCGTCGACCCGTCGTCGATGACGATGATCTGCAGGTCGCCGTGGGTGGAGGCGAGCAGGGAACGCACCGTGGCCTCGATGCCCGCCTCTTCGTTGAAGGCGGGCACCAGGACCGTCACCGGGTCGTTCACCTCGCGCAGCCAGGGCGCGCCGGAGCGGTGCCGGCGCCGGCGCCGCACATGCACCCGGGCGAGGAGGGCGAGCAACACCAGCCGGAGCATGCCCAGTCCGCCCGCGATGCCCAGCGCCCAGGTCATGGAGCGGGCGAAGGTGTGCCCGATGGACTGCGTCCACATCAGTGCCTTCCCCTGCGCGCGTTCCGCGAAGGAAGCCGTCGAGGTCAGCGAGGGCCGTCCGAGTCCGCCCGTGACGGTGGTGAACTGTCCCACGTTCGGGTCGGCGAGCAGCTGCTTCGCCTCCTGGTACCCCAGGGCGGTGTGGCTGTACTGGCGTACCACCCCCAGCGGGGGCTTACGCGACCGGGCGGTGGCGGCGACCACGACGTACCCCTGGTCGGTGGCGCGCCGTGCGGCCGGCCATTCGGCGCCGCACAGCGTGTCGGCGGTGGTGGTGTGCGGCAGGCGCAGCAGCCGGGTGTTGACGTCCGCGGCTCCCGCCAGGGCGGTCTGGGTGAGGGCGAGTTCCCAGTGCGCGCGCAGGTGCGAGGCGCTGCCCAGGTCGCCGCCAGTGTAGGTGTACGAGCCGATCTCATGGCCCTCGTCGCGGATCCGTCGCACCAGGTCCGGATGGCGGGCCGCCTGGTTGCCGTAGAGGAAGAAGGTCGCCCGCGCGTGCCGTGCCCGCAGCAGGTCGAGCAGGCGCGGTGTCCATACCGGGTCGGGCCCGCCGTCGAAGGTGAGCGCGGCGGTACGGAACGGCATCTGCGCGGTCTCGGCTCCTTTGCCGGTGATCCGCAGCACGGGGTCCCCGTTGTCCGCGGACTTCGGTATGGGGCTGGTGCAGGCTCGTCTGTGCCGGGCTCCGTCGACCTCATGGGTCGTCCAGCCCTCGAACAGCAGCGAAGCGGCGACGATGGGGAGGATCAGCAGCAGCAGTAACCAGTGCCAGCGTGGGGGGCGGCGCAACGCATGCCGCCCCTGCCCTGACAACGCCACAATGGGCCCTTTCTGTCGAGCGGACGTGCCACAGGAGAGGCGTGTGCGTCCGCGCAGGCAGCCATGGCGCCTGCGCGGACGCACACGTCTGAGGTCAGTGCCGGGGAGGCTTCACGCCCGGGGGCGGAAGCGCACCGGTCCGGCTGTGGTCACGGGGCAGGAGTGGTGGGGGAAGGGGCCCTGGAGGTGTGGTGACCGATGGGGACGGCCCGTCCGGAGGTGTCGGGAGTCGCCGAGGGACCGGCGCGGCCGGGCGCTCTGGGCGCCGGGCGTGACGTGTGGTCCGGGAGCGGGTCGGCCTTTCCCGGAGCCGGCTTTCCGGCCGGCTGCAGGAGGCCGCCGAACACCACGACGAGGAGGACGAGATATCCGGTGCACATGCACCCTACGGTCAACGCTGCGTGCCCCAGGAAGCGTCTGCGCCGACCTGAGTTGTCGACAAATACGGGACGATTCCCTTGCTTACCGGGGCGACTGCTGTGGGGGGTAGCGGTTCGCATGGAGCGTGAGTGTAACCAGTTAACCGCGAATGAGAATAGGCAAGGTCAGCCAGCGTCTTCCGCCCTCCGGTGACGGTGGCAAAGACCATCGGGCGAGCCGGGACTCCTGCTCCCCCTTATGATCTCACTCGTCAACATACCTATTCACGCGGATCGATGGTTCACAGCGAGCCGGATCGATGCCCCCGTGGAGCCCGGCGACCCCGCCCCGATCCATCCATACTGTGAAGTAACTCACGCCAAGTCGCGATAGCGTCAAGTAATTGAACTGCTTACTGCGCACCATGTTCGTTTTGCTCCCGACTGACCGGTAACGAGCCGCTTGTGCAGGCCGGCACCGGCATCGTCGCGCGGCCTCCCCCAGAGCCACCGCGCCCCCACGGCCGCCACCGCCCGGACGCACCGCGCGGCCCCCGGCACACCCTCGCATCAGGCGCTTTGACGTAGCCGCGGGGCGCCAGCCGGAGCCCACGCCCCGCGGCCGGAGCGGCGCCCAAGTCAGGTGATTCCGCGGCATGGTGAGATACCGATGAAATACCTGGAGATATCACGGCCTGCCGCGGCCCCCGCAGCACCCTTCACCCACGACCGAAACCCAACGAAGAAAGGAACGAGACAGGCCGGTCATATTGCAGGCAATTATCTGTTCGTTGAAATTGCCATGCCCGTTTACGGTTGAGAACGGCCACGAATGGATACCCGGAATCCATTCCCTGGATGACCACCACCGATCATGGCCGGAATGCTTGCACCGTCGCCTCCTCCACCTTCTCCCGGATACCGCCATATCTGCGGCAATGATCAGCGGACTTCCTCCCGGCACCTCGACGAACCGGCCTTGACGGTCTGTTACGGGAGGATTTCCTGACCATGGCGGCAAAGTCGTCAACCGGACACTCTCGCACGGCTGGGCACACTCGGGCGCCGGGGCGGGCCACCCACCTCACCTGCCCGCACCGGGCAACCGGCGCGCGATCATGATGCCCTGTCAGCTCCGTGACACCGGGGCACACCAGGCCTCACAGCAACCCGGCACGGCCCGCCCCGCCCCGTCAGCAGACCAGGAGGCGACGGCCTGCACGTACCCGATCCCTGGCAGCCACCACGTCGACCATCGTTTACCTGCTGTATCCCCCATGTTTCGTCCGAGGTCATGGTCTGTTCGGAAGAATGGGCGCCTAAGCGGCCCGGGACACTACGCGTGCGCCCGCCTTTCCCGCCTTCCGACAGCCCAGGCAGCCGTCCGCCAGAAGTCGTCGGAAGTCACCGACAGCAGTACGGCGAGGTCTTCGAACGGCCTCCGGGCTGCTTCCGCAGAACCAGGACACCCCCACCATCCGACCCGCCGAAACCCTCAATCCCCGCTTGCCACAATGCCGTTGGCGGGCGAACCGGGAGGGCGAACCGGGACGCAGTTCCGGCGGTGCGGCGCACGACGGCGGTCATCGCAGGTTGGCCGCGGGAGAACCGCGGATTTCCCGCTATCCCACTCCCGCCGCCGCGTCCCGCTCGGCGTACTTCTTCAACGTCAGCAGTTGTTTGCGCATCATGACCAAGTCCCCCCAGGCGAGGAGCCTTTGCTGGAGGCGCCGGATCAGCGGGCGTCGCGACGCGCTGTCGACCTTCACCAGGAGCCGGCAGCCGTCGCCGTGCGGAAGGACGACATAGCTGACAGCCATCTGCCCATACCTTCGCGCCGGTGCCTCGGGAAGCACCCCGGTGATGTGCTGGTCCGTTGCGAAGTCCACGATGTCGAAGACCAGGAAGCGCTGTCCGACGGCCAAGGGAGCTGGCTCCGGCGTGAGGCGGTCGGGGCTCTTCCGGCCGCGGAAGTCGATCCAGTCGTAGCTGTACGGCGCGATCGTCAGCTGACGGACCCAGCGGAACACCGTGGCACACGGCGCCGCCACCTCAACGGCCCGCGTCCAGCCTTCATAGGGGACCGTCAGAAGTCCGTCGCACGGATAGTGCGCCTCGCGCTCGGCGGCATTCGCGCCCCAGACCCTCCCGGTGAAATCCATGTCAGGACAATACGCCATTCGTAGGGAGGAGTCGGCCGAGGTGGCCGCGCCGCGTTCCGGCCGCCAGGTTGACCAAGCGCCGGGCAAAATTTAGGCAAGAGCGCGATAAAGGATGGGCAAGGACCGACATGACGGATGTTCTGCCGGGGTCCACGCCGTGGAGGTCATGCACTCTGAAGCTATCGGCGGCTGTCGGCAGCTACCGGCGGCTATCGGCGACAGCGTTGAAGGGAAGCGGGGACCCATCCCCCCTCGGTCGCTGGTGGGGGCGGTGCGGGGG
>NZ_SDIG01000274.1:0-5190 GCF_004122755.1 Streptomyces sp. TM32 | reverse complement strand
ACGACTGCTCCGGTGGTGTCGGGGACGATCAGTCCGACGGCCGGTCCCACTGCGGGTGGCACCGTGGCCACGATCACCGGTACGGACCTGGCGGGCGCCACCGTCACCATCGGCGGTGCGGCGGCGACGATTACGTCCAATACGGGCACCGTGATCACCCTGACCACCCCCGCAGGGATCGCCGGCAGTGCCGCTGTCGTGGTGACCACCCCCGGTGGCAGCGCTTCCGCCGGCACCTTCACCTACATCGCTGCCCCGGTGGTGACCGGCACGATCAGTCCCACGGCCGGTCCCACCGCGGGGGGTACGACTGCCACGATCACCGGCACGGACCTGGCCGGTGCGACGGTGACCATCGGTGGGGTGGCAGCGACCATCACCTCCAACACGGGCACTGTGATCACCCTGACCACCCCGCCCGGCACCGCCGGCAGCGCCGCGGTCGTGGTGTCCACGCCCGGCGGCACCGCTTCCGCCGGTAGCTTCACCTACACGACCGCTCCCGTGGTGACCGGCACGATCAGCCCGACGGCCGGGCCCACCGCGGGTGGCACCGTGGCCACGATCACGGGTACGGACTTGTCCGGTGCGACGGTGACGATCGGTGGGGTGGCGGCGACGGTCACGTCCAACACGGGCACCGTGATCACCCTGACCACCCCGCCCGGCACGGCCGGCGGCGCCGCTGTGGTGGTGTCCACGCCGGGCGGTAGTGCGTCGGCCGGAACCTTCACCTACACCACCGCGCCGGTGGTGACCGGCACCATCAGTCCCACGGCCGGGCCGACGGCGGGTGGGACGACTGCCACGATCACGGGTACGGACCTGGCCGGTGCGACGGTGACCATCGGTGGGGCGGCGGCGACGATTACGTCCAATACCGGCACCGTGATCACTCTGACCACCCCTGCGGGAACCGCGGGCAGTGCCGCGGTTGTGGTGGCCACCCCGGGGGGCAGTGCGTCGGCGGGGACGTTCACCTACACGACCGCCCCGGTGGTGACCGGTACGATCAGTCCGACTGCTGGGCCGACGGCCGGTGGGACGACGTTCACCATCACGGGCACGGACCTGTCCGGTGCCACCGTCACGATCGGCGGCGCGGCGGCGACCATCACCTCCAACACCGGCACGACCCTCACCGGTACCACCCCGGCAGGAACTGCCGGGGTCGCGGCGGTCGTGGTGACCACCCCCGGTGGCAGCGCGTCGGCGGGCACCTTCACCTACACGACCGCCCCGGTGGTGACCGGCACGATCAGTCCGACGGCCGGGCCCACGGCGGGTGGCACCGTGGCCACGATCACCGGCACGGACCTGGCCGGTGCGACGGTGACCATCGGTGGGGCGGCGGCGACGATTACGTCCAATACGGGCACCGTGATCACCCTGACCACCCCCGCGGGCACCGCCGGCAGTGCCGCTGTCGTGGTGACCACCCCCGGTGGCAGCGCCTCCGCCGGCACGTTCACCTATACCGCTGCTCCGGTGGTGTCGGGCACGATCAGCCCCACGTCCGGTCCCACGGCGGGTGGGACGACTGCCACGATCACCGGTACGGATCTGGCGGGCGCCACTGTCACCATCGGCGGGGTGGCGGCGACGATCGTCTCCAACACGGGCACTGTGATCACTTTGACCACCCCGGCAGGCACCGCCGGCAGTGCCGCGGTACTGGTGACCACCCCGGGCGGCAGCGCCTCGGCGGGCACCTTCACTTACACGACCTCCTTCGCGGCGATCTTGGGTGTTGCTCCGGGGGCGGGTACGCCGTCGGGGGGGACTGCGTTCACGGTGCGGGGGGTGGATCTGACGGGTGGGTCGGTGACGATCGGGGGCCAGCCTGCCACCGGTGTGACGGTCAATGCGGCCGGTACCGTGCTGAGCGGGACCGCTCCGGCCGGCTCGACGGGCAACCAGCCCATGGTCGTCACCACGCCGGGCGGATCCCGGACCCTCCCCGGCGGATACACCTACGCCAGCACCTACGTCACCAACAGCGGCGGCAACACGGTCTCGGTGGTCGATCCCAGTACCAACACGGTCACCGCCACCATTACCGTCGGCACCGGGCCCGTGGGTGTGGCGGTCACCCCGGACGGCACCCGTGCCTACGTTCCCAACCAGGGCAGTAACAGTGTTTCGGTGATCAATACGGCGACCAATGCCGTCACCGCTACTGTCACCGTCGGCACCAGCCCCACGGGGGCGGCGGTCAGTCCGGACGGTACCCGGGCCTACGTCACCAACTATGGCAGTAACAGTGTTTCGGTGATCAGTACGGCGACCAATGCCGTCACCGCTACTGTCACCGTTGGCACCAACCCGCAAGGCGTGGCGGTCACGCCGGACGGTACCCGTGCCTACGTCACCAACTCCGGCAGCGGCAGTGTTTCGGTGATCAACACCGCGACGAACACCGTGAGTGCCGCCGTCACCGTCGGCACTAGCCCCGTGAGTGTGGCGGTCACGCCGGACGGTACCCGTGCCTACGTCACCAACTATGGCAGCGGCAGTGTTTCGGTGATCAACACCGCGACGAACACCGTGAGTGCCGCCGTCACCGTCGGCTCCAACCCCGCGAGGGTGGCGATCACGCCGGACGGTACCCGCGCCTACGTCACCAACCAGACCAGCAACAACGTTTCGGTGATCAACACCGCGACGAACACCGTCACCGCCACCATCACCGTCGGCACTAACCCCACGGGGGTAGGGGTCTCTCCGGACAGCACCCGCGTCTACATCACCCAGGCTGTTGCTTCCGGTACGGTCAGCACCATCGACACCGACGCCAACACCGTGATCTCCACGGCCACGGTAGCCGTCGGCACCAACCCCAACGATGTTGCGGTGTTGGGTGTTGTGCCGTCGATTGTTCCGGCAGTGGGTACCCCTGCGGGGGGCACCGCGTTCACGGTGCGGGGTGTGAATCTCACGGGTGGGTCGGTGACGATCGGGGGCCAGCCTGCCACCGGTGTCAGCGTCAATGCGGCCGGCACCGTACTGAGCGGGACGACCCCGTCCGGCTCCACGGGCAATCAGCCGGTAGTCCTGACCACCCCGTCCGGGTCTTGGACTCTTCCCGGTGGATACACCTACGCCGGCACCTACGTCACCAACCAGGTCAGCAACACGGTCTCGGTGATCGATCCCAGTACCAACACCGTCACCGCCACCGTCACCGTCGGCGCCGGACCGTACGGTGTGGCGGTCTCCCCGGACCACACCCGCGCTTACGTCACCAACATTGCTGGCAATAGTGTTTCGGTGATCGACACCACGACCAATACCGTCACCGCTACCGTCACCGTGGGCACCAGCCCGGTGGGGGTGGCGGTCACTCCGGACGGTACTCGCGCCTACGTCGTCAACAACGCCAGCAATTCGGTGTCGGTGATCAATACGGCAACGAACACGGTGAGTGCTACCGTCGCCGTCGGCACCACCCCCTTTACGGTGGCGATCACTCCAGATGGCACCCGCGCCTACGTCACCAACTCTGGAGGTACTACTGTCTCGGTGATCGACACAGCGACTAACACCGTCACCGCCACGATCACTGTCGGTACCGCCCCGCATGGCGTGGCGGTCACTCCGGACGGTACTCGCGCCTACGTCGTCAACAACGCCAGCAATTCGGTGTCGGTGATCAATACGGCAACGAACACGGTGAGCGCTACCGTCGCCGTCGGCACCACCCCCTTTACGGTGGCGATCACTCCAGATGGCACCCGCGCCTACGTCACCAACTTGGGCAGCAACAGCGTCTCCGTGATCAACATCGCGACCAATACCGTAACAGCCACGATCACCGTCAGTGCCGGCCCGTTCGGGGTGGCTGTTTCTCCCGACAGTACCCGTGCCTACATCACCCATGCTGTTGCCTCCGGAACCGTTACCACCATCGACACCGATGCCAACACCGTGATCGCTTCCGCCGCGGTTGCCGTCGGGAACATCCCCCGCGTCGTTGCGGTGTTGGGGGTTGTGCCGTCGATTGTTCCGGCGGTGGGTACTCCTGCTGGGGGCACGGCGTTCATGGTGCGGGGGGTGAATCTGACGGGTGGGTCGGTGACGATCGGGGGTCAGCCTGCCACCGGCGTCACGGTGAATGCGGCCGGTACTGTGTTGAGCGGGACGACGCCTGCCGGTTCGACGGGCACTCAGCCGGTGGTCCTGACCACCCCGTCCGGGTCCCGGACCTTGCCCGGTGGATACACCTACGCCGGTGCCTATGTCGCCAACTATGGCAGCAACACGGTCTCGGTGATCGATCCCAGTACCAACACTGTAACCAGCACCATTTCCGCTGGCACCAACCCGAACACCGTGACGATCGCCCCGGACAGCACCCGCGCTTACGTCACCAACAGCGGCAGCAACAACGTGTCGGTGATCGATACGGCGACGAACACGGTGAGTGCCACCGTCGCCGTCGGCACCAACCCCGGGTCGGCGGCGGTCACACCGGACGGCACCCGCGTCTACGTCCCCAACAACAGCAGCAACAATGTCTCGGTGATCAACACCGCGACCAACACCGTGAGCGCCACCATCACTGCCGGCACCAACCCCACCACGGTGGCGGTCACGCCCGACGGCACCCGCGCCTATGTCGCCAACAACACTGGCAACAATGTCTCGGTGATCAATACGGCGACGAACACCGTGAGTGCCACCATTACCGTCGGCACCAGCCCATACGGCATGGCGGTCACACCGGACGGTGCCCGCGTCTACGTCGCCAACAACGGTAGCGGCACTGTTTCGGTGATCAATACGGCGACGAACACCGTGAGTGCCACCATTACCGTCGGTACCAGCCCCGCGAGGATGGCGGTCGCCCCGGATGGCACTCGCGTCTACGTCGCCAACAGCGGTAGCGGCACTGTTTCGGTGATCAACACCGCTACCAATGCTGTCACCGCTACCGTCACCGTCGGTACCAGCCCCACGGGGGTGGTGGTCTCTCCCGACAGCACCCGCGCCTACGTCACCCTGGCTGTTGCCTCCGGAAGCGTCGTCACCCTCGACACCGACACCAACACCGTAATCTCCACCGCTGCGGTTGCCGTCGGCAGCAGCCCCCTCGATGTTGCGGTGTTGGGGGTTGTGCCGTCCATCGTCCCGGCAGTGGGTACTCCGGCGGGGGGTACTGGGTTCATGGTGCGGGGGGTGGGTCTGACG
>NZ_SDIG01000273.1:0-5193 GCF_004122755.1 Streptomyces sp. TM32 | reverse complement strand
CAAAGGAAGCGTCCGTTCCTTGAGAACTCAACAGCGTGCCAAAAGTCAACGCCAGATATGTTGATACCCCGTCCACCTCGGTGGATGAGGTTCCTTTGAAAGTCCATCCGGCCCATGTGGTGCGGATGGCACACACAGCGAGGACGCTGTGAACAACCGGACTTATTCCGTCTGGTTGTTCCACTCTCGTGTGTGTTGACCCGATTACGGGTAAACATTCACGGAGAGTTTGATCCTGGCTCAGGACGAACGCTGGCGGCGTGCTTAACACATGCAAGTCGAACGATGAACCTCCTTCGGGAGGGGATTAGTGGCGAACGGGTGAGTAACACGTGGGCAATCTGCCCTTCACTCTGGGACAAGCCCTGGAAACGGGGTCTAATACCGGATACGACACACGACCGCATGGTATGTGTGTGGAAAGCTCCGGCGGTGAAGGATGAGCCCGCGGCCTATCAGCTTGTTGGTGGGGTGATGGCCTACCAAGGCGACGACGGGTAGCCGGCCTGAGAGGGCGACCGGCCACACTGGGACTGAGACACGGCCCAGACTCCTACGGGAGGCAGCAGTGGGGAATATTGCACAATGGGCGAAAGCCTGATGCAGCGACGCCGCGTGAGGGATGACGGCCTTCGGGTTGTAAACCTCTTTCAGCAGGGAAGAAGCGAGAGTGACGGTACCTGCAGAAGAAGCGCCGGCTAACTACGTGCCAGCAGCCGCGGTAATACGTAGGGCGCAAGCGTTGTCCGGAATTATTGGGCGTAAAGAGCTCGTAGGCGGCTTGTCGCGTCGGATGTGAAAGCCCGGGGCTTAACCCCGGGTCTGCATTCGATACGGGCAGGCTAGAGTTCGGTAGGGGAGATCGGAATTCCTGGTGTAGCGGTGAAATGCGCAGATATCAGGAGGAACACCGGTGGCGAAGGCGGATCTCTGGGCCGATACTGACGCTGAGGAGCGAAAGCGTGGGGAGCGAACAGGATTAGATACCCTGGTAGTCCACGCCGTAAACGTTGGGAACTAGGTGTGGGCGACATTCCACGTCGTCCGTGCCGCAGCTAACGCATTAAGTTCCCCGCCTGGGGAGTACGGCCGCAAGGCTAAAACTCAAAGGAATTGACGGGGGCCCGCACAAGCAGCGGAGCATGTGGCTTAATTCGACGCAACGCGAAGAACCTTACCAAGGCTTGACATACACCGGAAAACCCTGGAGACAGGGTCCCCCTTGTGGTCGGTGTACAGGTGGTGCATGGCTGTCGTCAGCTCGTGTCGTGAGATGTTGGGTTAAGTCCCGCAACGAGCGCAACCCTTGTTCTGTGTTGCCAGCATGCCCTTCGGGGTGATGGGGACTCACAGGAGACTGCCGGGGTCAACTCGGAGGAAGGTGGGGACGACGTCAAGTCATCATGCCCCTTATGTCTTGGGCTGCACACGTGCTACAATGGCCGGTACAATGAGCTGCGATACCGCGAGGTGGAGCGAATCTCAAAAAGCCGGTCTCAGTTCGGATTGGGGTCTGCAACTCGACCCCATGAAGTCGGAGTTGCTAGTAATCGCAGATCAGCATTGCTGCGGTGAATACGTTCCCGGGCCTTGTACACACCGCCCGTCACGTCACGAAAGTCGGTAACACCCGAAGCCGGTGGCCCAACCCCTTGTGGGAGGGAATCGTCGAAGGTGGGACTGGCGATTGGGACGAAGTCGTAACAAGGTAGCCGTACCGGAAGGTGCGGCTGGATCACCTCCTTTCTAAGGAGCACTTCTTACCAAGCCTGGCTTGGTCAGAGGCCAGTACATCAGCGAGTGTCTGATGCTGGTTGCTCATGGGTGGAACGTTGACTACTCGGCACACTTGAGTCTTTGGACGTTAGTACTGCTTCGGCGTGGAACGCATCTGAGGGATTGAGTGGGTCGGGCACGCTGTTGGGTATCTGAGGGTGCGGGCTACGGTCTGAACCTTCGCGATGCCGGCCCCGGTAAAGGCTCACTTTGGTGGGTTGTGACGGGTGGCTGGTCGTTGCTTGAGAACTGCACAGTGGACGCGAGCATCTGTGGCCAAGTTTTTAAGGGCGCACGGTGGATGCCTTGGCACCAGGAACCGATGAAGGACGTGGGAGGCCGCGATAGGCCCCGGGGAGCTGTCAACCGAGCTTTGATCCGGGGGTGTCCGAATGGGGAAACCCGGCAGTCGTCATGGGCTGTCACCCGCTGCTGAACACATAGGCAGTGTGGAGGGAACGCGGGGAAGTGAAACATCTCAGTACCCGCAGGAAGAGAAAACAACCGTGATTCCGGGAGTAGTGGCGAGCGAAACCGGATGAGGCCAAACCAGTCACGTGTGATACCCGGCAGGGGTTGCGTGGTTGGGGTTGTGGGATCTCTCTTCTGTTGTCTGCCGGCAACAGGACGAGTCAGAAACCGTTGATGTAGGCGAAGGACATGCGAAAGGTCCGGCGTAGAGGGTAAGACCCCCGTAGCTGAAACATCAGCGGCTCGTTTGAGAGACACCCAAGTAGCACGGGGCCCGAGAAATCCCGTGTGAATCTGGCGGGACCACCCGTTAAGCCTAAATATTCCCTGGTGACCGATAGCGGATAGTACCGTGAGGGAATGGTGAAAAGTACCGCGGGAGCGGAGTGAAATAGTACCTGAAACCGTGTGCCTACAAGCCGTGGGAGCGTCGCACAAGGAACTTGTTTCTTGTGTCGTGACTGCGTGCCTTTTGAAGAATGAGCCTGCGAGTTTGCGGTATGTTGCGAGGTTAACCCGTGTGGGGAAGCCGTAGCGAAAGCGAGTCCGAAGAGGGCGTTGAGTAGCGTGCCCAAGACCCGAAGCGGAGTGATCTAGCCATGGGCAGGTTGAAGCGGAGGTAAGACTTCGTGGAGGACCGAACCCACCAGGGTTGAAAACCTGGGGGATGACCTGTGGTTAGGGGTGAAAGGCCAATCAAACTCCGTGATAGCTGGTTCTCCCCGAAATGCATTTAGGTGCAGCGTCGTGTGTTTCTTGCCGGAGGTAGAGCACTGGATAGGCGATGGGCCCTACCGGGTTACTGACCTTAGCCAAACTCCGAATGCCGGTAAGTGAGAGCGCGGCAGTGAGACTGTGGGGGATAAGCTCCATGGTCGAGAGGGAAACAGCCCAGAGCATCGACTAAGGCCCCTAAGCGTGTGCTAAGTGGGAAAGGATGTGGAGTCGCAGAGACAACCAGGAGGTTGGCTTAGAAGCAGCCACCCTTGAAAGAGTGCGTAATAGCTCACTGGTCAAGTGATTCCGCGCCGACAATGTAGCGGGGCTCAAGCACACCGCCGAAGTCGTGTCATTGCAGCATGACTCCTAACGGAGGCTGTGATGGGTAGGGGAGCGTCGTGTGCCGGGTGAAGCAGCACCGGAAGGTAGTTGTGGACGGTTCACGAGTGAGAATGCAGGCATGAGTAGCGATACACACGTGGGAAACGTGTGCGCCGATTGACTAAGGGTTCCTGGGTCAAGCTGATCTGCCCAGGGTAAGTCGGGACCTAAGGCGAGGCCGACAGGCGTAGTCGATGGACAACCGGTTGATATTCCGGTACCCGCTTTGAAACGCCCAGTATCGAATCCATTGATGCTAAGGCCGTGAAGCCGGCCTGGAGTCTTCGGACGAAGGGACGTGGTGGAGCCGCCGATCCAAGGTGGTAGTAGGTAAGCGATGGGGTGACGCAGGAAGGTAGTCCAGCCCGGGCGGTGGTTGTCCCGGGGTAAGGGTGTAGGCCGTGTGGTAGGTAAATCCGTCACACGTTAAGGCTGAGACCTGATGCCGAGCCGATTGTGGTGAAGTGGATGATCCTATGCTGTCGAGAAAAGCCTCTAGCGAGTTTCATGGCGGCCCGTACCCTAAACCGACTCAGGTGGTCAGGTAGAGAATACCGAGGCGTTCGGGTGAACTATGGTTAAGGAACTCGGCAAAATGCCCCCGTAACTTCGGGAGAAGGGGGGCCATTGCTGGTGATCACTCTTGCAGTGTGAGCTGGTGGTGGCCGCAGAGACCAGCGAGAAGCGACTGTTTACTAAAAACACAGGTCCGTGCGAAGCCGTAAGGCGATGTATACGGACTGACGCCTGCCCGGTGCTGGAACGTTAAGGGGACCGGTTAGTCAACCTTCGGGTTGGCGAAGCTGAGAACTTAAGCGCCAGTAAACGGCGGTGGTAACTATAACCATCCTAAGGTAGCGAAATTCCTTGTCGGGTAAGTTCCGACCTGCACGAATGGCGTAACGACTTCTCGACTGTCTCAACCATAGGCCCGGTGAAATTGCATTACGAGTAAAGATGCTCGTTTCGCGCAGCAGGACGGAAAGACCCCGGGACCTTTACTATAGCTTGATATTGGTGTTCGGTTCGGCTTGTGTAGGATAGGTGGGAGACTGTGAAGCAGCCACGCCAGTGGTTGTGGAGTCATTGTTGAAATACCACTCTGGTCGTGCTGGATGTCTAACCTGGGTCCGTGATCCGGATCAGGGACAGTGTCTGGTGGGTAGTTTAACTGGGGCGGTTGCCTCCTAAAGGGTAACGGAGGCGCCCAAAGGTTCCCTCAGCCTGGTTGGCAATCAGGTGTTGAGTGTAAGTGCACAAGGGAGCTTGACTGTGAGACTGACGGGTCGAGCAGGTACGAAAGTAGGGACTAGTGATCCGGCGGTGGCTTGTGGAAGCGCCGTCGCTCAACGGATAAAAGGTACCCCGGGGATAACAGGCTGATCTTCCCCAAGAGTCCATATCGACGGGATGGTTTGGCACCTCGATGTCGGCTCGTCGCATCCTGGGGCTGGAGTCGGTCCCAAGGGTTGGGCTGTTCGCCCATTAAAGCGGTACGCGAGCTGGGTTTAGAACGTCGTGAGACAGTTCGGTCCCTATCCGCTGTGCGCGTAGGAGTCTTGAGAAGGGCTGTCCCTAGTACGAGAGGACCGGGACGGACGAACCTCTGGTGTGCCAGTTGTCCTGCCAAGGGCATGGCTGGTTGGCTACGTTCGGAAAGGATAACCGCTGAAAGCATCTAAGCGGGAAGCCTGCTTCGAGATGAGGGCTCCCACCAACTTGATTGGTTAAGGCTCCCAGTAGACGACTGGGTTGATAGGCCAGATATGGAAGCGCCGTAAGGTGTGGAGTTGACTGGTACTAATAGGCCGAGGGCTTGTCCTCAGTTGCTCGCGTCCACTGTGT
>NZ_SDIG01000272.1:0-5205 GCF_004122755.1 Streptomyces sp. TM32 | reverse complement strand
CGGCCCGGCGCGGTCGTCAGCTTCGACAAGATCCTCAAGTGGCGGGCGGGGGCGGAAGCCGGGACCCGAGTCGGTGATCTCGATACGGCAGGTGTCGCCGTCGATGAACGCCGTGACGCGGTAGTCCTCGGAGGCGGCGTCCCCGCCGTGCTCGACGGCGTTGGCACAGGCCTCGGAGAGGGCCACCGCCAAGTCATAGCAGATGTCCGGGTCCACGCCCGCCGTCTCCATCGTGCCCAGCAGCAGACGACGGGCGAGCGGGACGCTCGCGGCCTCGCGCCGCAAATGGAGTGACCACCAGATGCTCATCGCTCCAGCCTCCTGGCCGCGGCTCGACATATCGATACCTATTGCCGTGCCTCAAGGTCCGTAAGCATGTCCGGGACGTGATACCGCTCATTCGGCGGATGCGAAAAGTGAGCGCATCGGTGTAGGTGCAGCGCCTCCCATGCGCCCTTGCGCGCCCCGCCGGCCGCCTCGGACGCCCCGGGAGGCGCCCCTTGGCGCCGCCCTGCCGTAGGCCGCCCAGCCGCCCTGCCGTAGGCCGCCCATAAGTGCAGTGGGATGATGGCGCCGCCATGACTCCCCCGCCCGCCCCCACAGCGCGCGCGGCCGCCGATCTCCGGCTGCTGCGGGCCGCGGTCTTCGCCGCGGCCTGTGTCGGGCTGTCCGCGGCCGGGCACGTCGCCGCCTCGTGCGCCCCCGTCCCGCTGTGGACGCTGGGCGTCGCCGCTGCCGTGATCTTCGCGATCGCGGCACCGCTGGCCGGACGGGAGCGCTCGCTGCCGGGCATCGCCACGGGTCTCGCCGTGGGGCAGCTCGGCCTGCACACCCTCTTCGCCTGGGGCCAGAGCCCGCGACCCGCGATGGTCCGCGGCGGCCACGGCTCCGGCGGGCTCTCGGACCAAGCGGCGATCGCGCTCGCCCGCCATGTCATGTGCGGGTTCGGCGGCGGCCGGATGGACGGCGCACAGGCGCGCCGGATGCTCGGCTCGGGCGGCTTCGACACGGCATCGGCCGCCGGGCTGACCGCTCCGGCGGGGCACCCGATGGCCGGCGGCCCGGCCCCGGGCCCCACGGTGCCCGACGCCCTGCTGTCCTCGCTGCCCATGCTGCTGGGGCATCTGCTGGCCGCGCTCGCCGTCGGCTGGCTGCTGCGGCGGGGCGAGGCGGCGCTGTGGCGGCTGGTCCGGCTGTCGGCGCCGGCGGCGTACGAGAGCACGGTGCAGACGCTGGCAGGCGCGGTGCGCGGGGCGCTCCGGCTGGCTCGGGCCCTGCTCGCGGACCTCGCGGCGGCGCACGACGAGGCGCTGCGTGCCCCCGTTTCGTACGGGGATGACAAACCCGGCCCGAAGGACCCCGCACTCCACCACAGTGTGATCAGGCGCGGGCCACCCACCCTCGCCCTCGCGGCCTGACGTCACGCGAACCACGCTCCGACAGGAGAGGTACGGGCTCGCGCGCCGTCGCCGTACGCGCGCCACCTGCACCGTTATCAGCACCTTTCTCCTTCCTGTGGAGTGTTTTTCGATGTCGAGCAACTCAGCGACGGCGGAGCCGTCGCAGCAGCCGGAGTCGCAGCAGCAGCCGGAGTCGTCGCGGACGCGGCGCTACGCGCGCCGGCTTCCGCTGGTGGGCACCCTCGCGGCCGGCGGCGTGCTGCTACTGGCCGGACCGGCGTTCGCACACGTCAGCGTGCAGCCGGAGGCGGCCGCCAAGGGCAGCTTCGCCACCGTCAACTTCAAGGTGCCCAACGAGCGCGACGACGCCTCGACGGTGAAGCTCGAAGTCACACTGCCGACCGACCACCCGCTGGCGTCCGTCATGCCGCAGCCGGTGCCGGGCTGGAAGGTGTCGATCACCAAGGCCAAGCTCCCCAAGCCGATCGAGATGGAGGGCGAGAAGATCACCGAGGCGCCCTCGAAGATCACGTGGACGGCCGAGGACAAGGGTGTCGAGCCGGGCCAGTTCCAGCAGTTCCCGCTCTCCGTCGGGCAACTGCCCAAGGACGCCGACCAGGTCGTCTTCAAGGCCCTGCAGACGTATGACGACAAGCAGGTGGTGCGCTGGATCGAGCCCTCCAAGGAGGGCGCACCGGAGCCGGAGAACCCGGCGCCGACCCTCAAGCTCACCGCGGCCGAGGCGGACGGCCACGGCGCCGCCGCCGGCAAGAGCGAGGCCAAGGACGGCGGGAACACGGCCGCCGCGGACGCGTCCTCCGGGAGCGACACCACGGCCCGCGTGCTCGGCGCCATCGGCATCGTCGTCGGCATCGTCGGAGTCGGCTTCGGCGTGTTCGCCGGCCGGCGCCGCGGCGCCTGATCACCGGCCGGGCCGGCGCTCGACCGTGCCGGCCCGGCCCCTCCCGGCCACCCGGGATTCACTACACAGGATTTACAGGATTTGTCTGCAATGCGTAGAAGAACTCTGCTGGCGTCCGCCCTCACGGCGGCCGCGGCCCTCAGCCTCACCGCCTGCAACGGCGACGACCAGAACAAGCCCGCCGCCGAGGTCTCCGGCGGCACCGCCGCGAAGCCGATCGTCACGCTCGACAGCCCGATGGCGAAGCCGGATCTCGTCCTGACGGACACCAGCGGCAAGAAGTACGACCTGCTGAAGCAGACCAAGGGCCACCCCACGCTGATCTACTTCGGCTACACCAACTGCCCGGACGTCTGCCCGCTGACGATGGCCAACATCGCGGTCGCGGTGAAGCAGCTGCCGAAGGCCGAACAGAAGGACCTGCGGGTGGTCTTCGTCACCTCCGACCCGGAGCGCGACACCCCGGCCGCCCTGAAGAAGTGGCTCGGCGGCATCAACAAGGACTTCACCGGGCTGACCGGAAAGTTCGACACCATCCAGGCCGGCGCGCGCAGCGTGAACATCGGCATCGAGAAGCCGGTCAAGAAGAAGAACGGCGATGTCGTCTCCACCCATGGCGCGCAGGTGCTGCTGAGCTCCCCCAAGGACGACAAGATCCACTGGATGGGCATGCAGGAGGCGACCTCCGACAACTACACCAAGGCCCTGCCGAAGATCGTCAAGGGACAGAACCCGTGAACCGCCGCACCACCCTCGCCGCCGCCCTGACCCTCACCACCGGTCTCGTGCTGGCGGGCTGCGGCGACAGTGCCCCGAAGCTCGAGGTTGCCGACGCGTACATGCCGCAGCCGGTCACCCAGGACATGGCGGGTGCGTACTTCACCGTCAAGAACAGCGGCGGCACCGCGGACAAGCTCACCTCGGTCACCAGCGACCTGGCCAAGGACATCTCGCTGCACAAAACGGTCGGCACCAAGATGGAGCAGGTCAACTCCCTGCCCGTACCGGCCAACGGGGAGCTGGCGCTCGGCCGCGGCGGCAACCACCTGATGTTCATGGGCCTGACGAGGAAGCCGGCCGAGGGCGACAAGGTCACCGTCGAGCTGCACTTCGCCACCGCGAAACCGATCAAGGTGGAGGTCCCGGTCAAGGCCGCCACCTACGCACCGAAGAAGTAGCCGGCTCCCAGGAGACGGCACCGGCCGGTTCACCCCGGACAACCCAGCAGACGCAGTAAGGGGAGCGATCACTATGGTCACCACCGGGCTTCGGCCTCGACGGTCCGCCGTGCTGCGCCTGCTGGTCGTCGCGGTGGCGCTGGCGGGCGCCCTGCTCGGCGGGCTCGGCGGTGCCGCCCCGGCCTCGGCGCACGCCGCGCTGACCGGCAGCACCCCCGCGCAGGGTGCGGTGGTGGACCACGCCCCGGAGCAGGTGGCGCTCACCTTCTCCGAGGGCGTCGCCATGGGCGACGACTCCATCCGGGTCCTGGACCCGAAGGGCAAGCGGGTGGACCGCGGCAAGCTGCGCAAGCTGGGCAGCGGCAACGTCGTGAAATACGGCGCGGGGCTGCCGGCGGGGCTCGGCGACGGTACGTACACCGTCGCCTGGCAGGCGGTCTCCGCCGACAGTCACCCCGTCTCCGGCGCTTTCACCTTCTCGGTCGGCGCGCCCTCCAAGACCACCGCCACCGTTCCCGTGCAGAAGGCCGGCGGCGGCCTGGTGGGCGCGCTCTACGGCATCGCCCGGGCGCTGGCGTACACCGGTTTCGTGCTGCTGGTCGGCGGCGCCGCCTTCGTGGTGGCCTGCCGGCCGGCCGCGGCCCTCGTCCGGTCCGTGCAGCGGCTGGTCGTCCAGGGCTGGGCACTGCTGACCGGCACCACCGTCGCGATGCTGCTGCTGCGCACCCCCTACACCGGGTCCGGCGATCTCACCGATGTCTTCGACTTCGGCGGCCTCCAGCAGGTCCTGATCACCAAGCCGGGTGCGGCGCTGGTCTCCCGGCTGCTGCTGCTCGCCGCCGCAGCACTGCTCGTGGCGGTGCTCTTCGGGGCGTACGCGCGGACGCAGGAACCGGCGGAGCCGGGCGAGGAGCCGCGGGATGCCACGGCGTCGGCCAAGCAGCGCAAGGAACTCGCCTTCGGGCTCGGCGTCGGCGGGCTGATCATCGCGGCCGGGCTCGCCGCGACCTGGGCGATGGCCGAGCACGCCTCGACCGGTCTGCAGACCGCGGTCGCGATGCCGGTCGACGTGCTGCACCTGCTCGCGGTCGCCACCTGGCTCGGCGGACTGGCGGCGCTGGTGGCGTCCCTGTACTGGGGGCCGCCCGTGGAGCGGGCCGCCGTACGCCGCTTCTCGCGGATCGCGTTCGGCTCGGTGCTGGTGCTGGTCGCCACCGGCCTCTACCAGTCCTGGCGGCAGGTGGGCACCTGGCGCGCGCTGACCGACACGACGTACGGGTGGCTGCTGCTGCTCAAGGCGGGTCTGGTCGTGGTGCTCGTCGGGATCGCCTGGGTGTCGCGCCGGTGGACGGGCCGGCTGGCGGAGGTGCCGGCGGCGGAAGGTACGGGGGGCGAGATTACGGAGACAGAGGGGAGCCGGGCGAGCGCGACGGCTGAGGCGACGGAGGAGGCCGACGGGGTCGAAGGGGCCGAAGGGGCCGACGAGAAGGCCGCGGCCGGCGCGGATGCGGAGGCAGGCGCGGGCGCGAAAACCGGCGCGGGCGCGGAGAAGGCCACCGTCGGCGTCTCGGCCGCTGCCACCACCGTCACCTCCGCCTCCGCCTCTGCCTCCGTCTCCGACGGCGCAGGCCCCTCCAGGGGCGCCCCCAAGGACGCCCCCACCGATACCCGCGACCCCGACCCCGACGAGCACCACGACCAGACC
>NZ_SDIG01000271.1:0-5215 GCF_004122755.1 Streptomyces sp. TM32 | reverse complement strand
TGGTGGGCTGGACTTCGACATGGTGATCTCCGTAGTGACCGGAGACCCAGGTGTCAACGATGATCCTCAGTTTTAGATCACACGCCGACCATGGCCACCTTGTGACCGGAGGTCTGCAGTTCGACGACCTTGGCTGCTTTGTCGCCGGGCAGGACTTCGGCGATGACGGTGTCGATGCCCAGCTGCCGCGCGATCCGCTCGGCGGTGGCCTGGTTGTCGCCGGTGAGCATGGTGACCTCGATGTCGAGGGCGTGCAGTTCTTGCACGGCGGTGGCCGAGGTGCCCCGGGGCGCGTCGGCGATGCCGATCAGCCCGGCCGCCCGGCCGTCGACGGCCGCGATCACGACGGTGCGTCCGGTGGCAGCCAGCTCATCCCGCTTCTGGGCGACTTCTATAAGGTCGATGCCCTCGCGTTCGGCCAGACGGCGGTTGCCGACCGCGACGCGGTGCCCTGACACCCGGGCGATCGCGCCATGGCCGGGGACGTTCTCGAAGTTCTCTGCGCCTTCGGTGGCCAGGTTGTTGGCCTCGGCGTACCGTACGAGGGCCTGCGCGAGGGGGTGTTCGGACTCGCGCTCAACTGCCGCGACCAGTCTGAGGAGCTCGTCCTCGGTGATGTGGCCATTGATGACCACGTCGGTGACCTCCGGCTCGCCCTTGGTGAGCGTGCCGGTCTTGTCCATGACGACGGTCTGGATGCGCGCGGAGGTCTCCAACCCCACGGCGTTCTTGAACAGCACGCCGCGTTGCGCGCCCAGTCCGGTGCCGACCATGATCGCGGTGGGTGTGGCCAGGCCGAGCGCGTCCGGGCAGGTGATCACCACGACAGTGATCGCGAACAGCATCGCTGCGCCGAAGGAGCGGTCGGTGGCCAGCAGCCACGCGGCCAGGGTCATGGCCCCGCCGGCCAGCGCGACGAAGACCAGCCAGAACGCCGCCCGGTCGGCCAGCCGCTGTCCGGGCGCCTTGGAGTTCTGGGCCTGCTGGACCAGCTGGACGATCTGGGCCAGGGCGGTGTCCGAGCCGACCTTGGTGGCGCGCACCCGTAGGATGCCGTTGGCGTTGATGGTGGCGCCGACGACCGGCGAGCCGGGCCCCTTGTGCACGGGCAGGCTCTCTCCGGTGACCGTCGACTCGTCGACCTCGCTGGTGCCCTCCTCGACCACCCCGTCGACCGCGATCTTCACTCCGGGGCGGACCAGCAGCAGGTCACCGACCACCACCTCGGCGGTGGGAACCTCTACGCTCGCGCCGTCGCGCAGTACCAGCGCCTTGGGCGGGGCCAGGTCGAGCAGGGTACGGATGGCGTCGTTGGCGCCGCCTCGGGCGCGCATCTCGAACCAGTGGCCCAGCAGGACGAAGGAGGCCAGCACGGTGACGGCCTCGTAGAATACGTCGCCGCCGCCGGTGAGAGTGATGATCAGCGAGTACAGCCATCCCGAGCCCACGGCGACCGCGACCAGCACCATCATGTCCAGGGTGCGGGCGCGCAGGGCGCGTACCGCGCCGGCGAAGAAGATCGTGCACGAGTAGAGGATCACCGGCAGGCTCAGCAGCAGTGCCCACACATCCTCGCGCAGCCCGAACAGGACGGGCACCTCCAGGCCGAAGACGTCCCTGCCGATCGGCGACCAGATCAATGGGGATCGAGAAGAGCACCGCGACGAGGAACCGGTTGCGCATGTCGGCGACCATGGCCGCCATCGCGATGCCCCCCTCTTCGCGGTCGCCCCTCATCTCGTGCGGCGAAGACGCCCCCTCCCTGGGTTCGTGGGCTGCGTGCTTGGCAGGAGCGCCGGGTTCATGCACGTGTTCGGCGGGTGCCTCGTGCGCATAGGGTGCGACGCTGTTCTGCGACGGCGCGGTCGCTGCCGCATGGTCTGCAGGGGCAGTCGGTGCCGCCGCGGCCGGGGCGGGTGGTGGATCGTGCTCGGCCATCGGGTCGCACACATGGGCCGGGACAGACTGCCCCGCGCAGTGGTAGCCGCACTCCTCCACCCAGCCACGAAGCTCGGCCACAGACGTCCGCCGCGCATCGAAGATCACCGTTGCCGTCTGCGCCACCGGGTTTGCCTCCACATCGAGTACGCCCGGACGTCGGCCCAGGACCGCGGTGACGGAGCTGTGCTGGGAGGCCCAGCCCATACCCCGTACGTCCAGCACCGCGGTACTGCGCTCCTTGGGCGGCTGCGGCTCAAAGCGGCCGCCGTGATGCCAGTGGCGGCTGTATTCCACATGGTGGTCGTGCCGTCGCACGGTCGCTTCTCCTCTGCTGTAACGGCCTGAGAGGCGATGAACCAATCAGATCGCTGCGGGGTGGGTGACTCCGAGGAGTTCGGCCGCCGTGGTGTCAAGGATCGCGTTGACGTCCTGATCCGGCAGTCCGGCTCGCTGCACGTAGGTGACTGCCTCACCAAAGGCGTCGCCCGCCTGATAGGAAAAGTCGGTTCCGAGTACGAGCCGGTCGGCTCCGAGCGTCTCGGCCGCGGCGCGCAGGGCGGGGGTGTGGTTGTGGCCGGTGGTCTCGTACCACATCCGGCGGGCGGTGACGCTCGGTTTCTCCGGGGTGGCCGGTGCCTCCCAGCCGTACTGCCGGTCCATCCGTTCCATCAGCATGGGTAGCGCGCCGCCCAGGTGCCCGATGATGATCTTCAGGCGGGGGAACCTGCTGGGGATCCCTGTCTGGATCAGGTGCGTGGCGGCCACGGTGTCCTCGATCGGCGCGCCGATCTCCCACGTCATGGTGGGCCCGATCAGCGGTGAGTGGGCGCCGGCCCCGGCGGGGTGGACGAAGAGGACGGCCGCGCGGCGGTCGAGCTCGGCGTAGAGGGGCAGAAACGTCGGATCTGCCAGGGAACGGCCGAGCACCGAGGTGGTGACCACCGCGCCGGGCATCGAAAGGTCTGTCAGGGCGCGGTCCAGCTCGGCCAGAGCGGCGTCGGTGTGCGGCCAAGGCAATGAGGCGAAGGCCTGGAACCTGTCGGGGAAGCGCCGGACCATGTCCGCGTACTCATCGTTGACCATACGCGCGGCCTGCACCGCGTTGCTCTGGTCGGCGAAGTGTGGAGAGGCAGGCGCCGACGAGAGAACCTGCAGGTCGACGCCCGCCGAGGCCATCAGCGCAAACCGCTCCTCGAGATCCTGCTCGCCCGGGCCGGCACCCACGCCCCGATGGATCCCCGTGGCCGTGTTACCGAACCGCTCCAGCAAGTCCAGGTACGCCTCACTCCACAGGTGAGCGTGTATGTCGATGCGCATCTCCAAGCTCCTCTTGGTCGTCAGTTGTTCAGGGCGAGGAAGGCGGAGTCTGCTCGTGGACCGTCAGGCGATGCTGCACGGGTGTTCCAACAGTCAACGGTCTGCTTCTCGTCAGCCTTTGCACTGATGCTTCAGAGTCTCCGTAGCCCCGCCTGCGTGTGCTCGAGAGCCGTTGAGTCACAGTTGAGAGAATGTCCAGCGAGGCCGGAAAGAGAATAATTCAAGGTGCTAAATTTCGGGGACGTCCCATTTGAGACTTTCTTCCCGGTGGGCATCGAGATTGATGGCAGGTTATACTAGCCCGCACTAGGAACCGATGCGTGGTCGACAATGTAGCACCAGCCCGGCTTAGGTCCACCAACCCACTTCACAACATCGGTGAAGCGCCCCCGAGTAATGGTTGTTTCACCGCCATTCTTGGGCTTGAGGGTAAGTGTGAACATACCCCACGACGTGACAGTCCGGTCCGAGTTGATGTAGCGAGCGTCTTCAATTTTTACGCCTACGTCATATTTCTTGAAGAGCTCGGCGTAGCTCTTCACGTTCCCCTGAGTCCCCTTGACTACCAAGCGATCCACAGGGAATACAATGGTCTCAGGCCCGTGCATGCGGGTGATGGCGTTGAGGTCACCCTCCTCGACCGCCTTGCGCCATGCCTTGACGGGCTCGCTCAAACCTACTTGGACCCTTGGTTCGCCCGGGGGCCTCTCGTCGTGGCCTCCTCGACCGCTGGCGCTGGGGCTGATTACTGCTGAACTGGACGTGGAACGTGCCTCGGCCGTCCTGGTGTCGGTAAGCGCAATGCCTGTACTGATTCCAACGATACCGATGGCCAGGGCCGAGGTGACACGCTGAGCAGCACGCATTCGATCCCTCCTGTTCATGGTGAAGAGGAATCTCCTGTGAGCTGGAGAGGACCTCAGGATGTGTTGGATATCCTGGCATGGGATGTCATGACCGGAGCATGCGCCGAGGCTGGTACCTGGCCTTCGGCCGGTGGGTGCGCTTTCCCGAGATGAGCAGGATGTGGTTTTACGCTCCTTTCGGGGCAACTGGTGCAGTGAGGCGATCCGTAATTCCGTCCAACCTCGGGCTCGCGAGGATGCCTCCGCTTTCACAACGCTACGGCTTCCGTACATTGGATGCATCTGCAGACCCCAGGTGCTCGCGGATCTGGGAGCGGTGGTGTCCACGGACAGGGGCCCGTCTGGGTGGGCGGACAAGTGATCGCTCGGTGTGCGGACAACTCATCTCCCGCTGCGGTATGACTTTTCGTCCCTCGGACGGCGGTCAGTTCGGTGAGGTGAGAGGGTGGACTCCGTCGCCGCTGGTGGCCTGGGACAGCCGCAGCGAGGAGCCGTCGGTCAGGACGACGTGAGCATGGTGCAGGAGCCTGTCGACAGCGGCGGTGGCCAGCGTCTTGGGCATGATCGAATCGAAGCCAGAGGGATGAAGGTTGCTCGTCACGATCACCGAGCGACGCTCGTATGCGGCGTCGATGACGCGGTAGAACGCCTCGGCGGCGGCCTGTCCGCTGGGCAGCATGCCGATGTCGTCAATGACGATGAGATGGCAGCGGGTGATCTTCGCGACGGCCTTGGCGACCGAGTTGTCGACGGTGGCCTTGCCCAGGTGGGCGGTGAGCGATTCGAGGGTGAACCAGGCGACCTGCATTCCCTCCTCGATCGCCTTGTGGGCCAGCGCCTCCACGAAGTGGCTCTTCCCGGTCCTGTCAATCCCCTCGCACAGAGCTTGGTCATGGTCCTCGATCAAGTCTGGTGGGGTCATCGTGCTGGTGGTGGCATGCGGGACAGCGCGCAGGGAGGCGATCAGCGCGGTCTGGAACAGGATCACGATTTGTACAGACTGAGGCCGTGGCTGCGCCTTTTGGGTTGAGGTGATGTTCTGTGCAGAACAGGTGGGCTGCGGAGACGAGCGTCACGTGGTGGTGGAAGCC
>NZ_SDIG01000270.1:0-5354 GCF_004122755.1 Streptomyces sp. TM32 | reverse complement strand
ATCGCTACGGGAGGGGGCAGGGGCGGAGGGGTGTGTTGTCGGACGTAAAGCGAAGCAGTCCGACAACACACCCCGGAGCCCCTGCCCCCGCCACCCACCACCTACGGGGGCCCCACCCCACAACCACTTCCGCTCCCGCCGAAGGCGGGGAAAAACCCACGGAACAAACACGGCGGGAAACCCGGCAACGTACGGCTAACGCCGCGGGGCGACCGTCACCTCAACGCGCTGGAATTCCTTGAGTTCCGAATATCCAGTGGTCGCCATCGCCCTGCGCAACGCGCCGAAGAAGTTCATCGAGCCATCGGGAACCGTGGACGGCCCCAACAGCACCTCCTCCGTCGTGCCGACCGCACCGAGGTCCATCCGCTTGCCGCGCGGCACGTCCTCGTGCACCGCTTCCATGCCCCAGTGGTGGCCGCGGCCGGGCGCGTCGGTGGCGCGGGCCAGCGGGGAGCCCATCATCACGGCGTCGGCACCGCAGGCGATCGCCTTGGGGAGGTCGCCGGACCAGCCCACACCGCCGTCGGCGATGACGTGGACGTAGCGACCCCCGGACTCGTCCATGTAGTCGCGGCGGGCGGCCGCGACATCGGCGACCGCGGTCGCCATCGGGACCTGGATGCCCAGGACGTTACGGGTGGTGTGCGCGGCGCCGCCGCCGAAGCCGACCAGTACACCGGCCGCGCCGGTCCGCATCAGGTGCAGCGCCGCGGTGTAGGTGGCGCAGCCGCCGACGATGACCGGGACGTCCAGCTCGTAGATGAACTGCTTGAGGTTCAGCGGCTCGGCCGCGGAGGAGACGTGCTCGGCGGAGACGGTCGTGCCGCGGATGACGAAGATGTCGACGCCGGCGTCCACGACGGCCTTGGAGAACTGCGCCGTGCGCTGCGGGGAGAGCGCGGCGGCGGTGACGACGCCCGCGTCCCGCACCTCCTTGATGCGCTGCCCGATCAGCTCTTCCTTGATCGGCGCGGCGTAGATCTCCTGGAGCCGCTTGGTGGCCGTGGCGCCGTCCAGCTCCGCGATCTCGGCGAGCAGCGGCTCCGGGTCCTCGTACCGGGTCCAGAGGCCTTCGAGGTTGAGGACGCCCAGGCCGCCCAGCTCACCGATGCGGATCGCGGTCTGCGGCGAGACCACGGAGTCCATGGGAGCGGCCAGGAAGGGCAGCTCGAAACGGTAGGCGTCGATCTGCCAGGCGATCGAGACCTCCTTCGGGTCGCGGGTGCGGCGACTCGGTACGACGGCGATGTCGTCGAATGCGTATGCCCGGCGGCCGCGCTTGCCGCGCCCGATCTCGATCTCAGTCACGTGTGTGGCCTTTCCCTCTACGTCTGCCGTACCAGTATCCCCGACACACCGAAGCCCGCGGCCGGGGAGCGGCCACGGGCTTGTGCACGCGTGCGGGCGGTGCCGTACGCGCAGGTCAGCGCCGAGTGTAGTTCGGAGCCTCGGTGGTCATCTGGATGTCGTGCGGGTGGCTCTCCTTGAGACCCGCGGAGGTGATGCGCACGAAGTGGCCCTTCTCCTTGAGCTCGGGGATGTCGGCGGAGCCGACGTAGCCCATGGAGGCCCGCAGGCCGCCGACGAGCTGGTGGGCGACCGAGGCGAGCGGGCCGCGGTAGGGCACCTGGCCCTCGATGCCCTCGGGGACCAGCTTGTCCTCGGACAGCACGTTGTCCTGGAAGTAGCGGTCCTTGGAGAAGGAGCGGCCCTGGCCGCGGGACTGCATCGCGCCCAGCGAGCCCATGCCGCGGTACGACTTGAACTGCTTGCCGTTGATGAAGACCATCTCGCCCGGCGACTCCTCGCAGCCGGCCAGCAGCGAGCCCAGCATGACCGTGTCCGCACCGGCCGCGATGGCCTTGGCGATGTCGCCGGAGAACTGCAGACCACCGTCACCGATCAGCGGCACACCCGCGGCGTGCGCGGCCTGCGCCGCCTCGTAGATCGCGGTGACCTGCGGGACACCGACACCGGCGACGACACGGGTGGTGCAGATGGAGCCGGGGCCGACACCGACCTTGATGCCGTCGGCGCCCGCGTCGATGAGCGCCTGCGCGCCGTCGCGGGTGGCGACGTTGCCGCCGACGACATCGACGTTGATGTTGGACTTGACCTTGGCGATCATGTCGAGGATGCCGCGGCTGTGGCCGTGCGCGCTGTCGATCACCAGGAAGTCGGCACCGGCCTCGACCAGCGCCTGCGCCCGCTCGTACGCTTCGCCGCCGACGCCCACCGCGGCACCGACGACCAGCCGGCCCTCGGCATCCTTGGCGGCGTTCGGGTACTTCTCGGCCTTGACGAAGTCCTTGACCGTGATCAGGCCCTTGAGCACGCCCGCGTCGTCGACCAGCGGGAGCTTCTCGATCTTGTGGCGGCGCAGCAGCTCGATGGCGTCCTCGCCGGAGATGCCGACCTTGCCGGTGACCAGCGGCATCGGCGTCATGACCTCGCGGACCTGACGGCTGCGGTCCATCTCGAAGGCCATGTCGCGGTTGGTCACGATGCCCAGCAGCTTGCCCGCGGCGTCGGTGACCGGCACCCCGCTGATCCGGAACTTGGCGCACAGCGCATCGGCCTCGGCGAGCGCGGCGTCCGGGCGGACCGTGATCGGGTCGGTGACCATGCCGGACTCGGAGCGCTTGACCAGGTCGACCTGGTTGGCCTGGTCCTCGATGGACAGATTGCGGTGCAGTACGCCCGCGCCGCCCTGCCGCGCCATGGCGATGGCCATCCGCGCCTCGGTCACCTTGTCCATCGCCGCCGACAGCAGCGGGATGTTCACCGTGACATTGCGCGAGACCCGGGACGCGGTGCTCACCGCGTTCGGCAGCACCTCCGACGCACCGGGCAGCAGCAGCACGTCGTCGTATGTCAGCCCGAGCATGGCGAATTTGGCGGGCATACCGTCGACGTTGTCACTCATGACACCTTCCCCAATGCTCTTGCCTCAGCGCGGACTCCCATGCTAACGGCCTAAGGAAGTGTCCCAATCCACGAGCGGTGAGGGCCTCGTCACTTGTGTATTTCTACGGCGGAATTCCGCCCTTGAGGCCGGGAATCTGCTACTGCTCGGCGAGCGCCCGCAGCCTGCTCAGCGCCCGGTGTTGGGCGACCCGTACGGCGCCGGGCGACATCCCCAGCATCTGCCCGGTCTCCTCGGCGGTCAGCCCGACGGCGACCCGCAGCAGGACCAGCTCGCGCTGGTTCTCCGGAAGGTTCGCCAGCAGCTTCTTGGCCCACTCCGCGTCGCTGCTCAGCAGCGCCCGCTCCTCCGGGCCGAGGGAGTCGTCCGGCTGCTCGGGCATCTCGTCGGACGGCACGGCCGTGCTGCCCGGATGCCGCATCGCCGCCCGCTGCAGATCGGCGACCTTGTGGCCGGCGATGGCGAAGACGAACGCCTCGAAGGGCTTGCCGGTGTCGCGGTAGCGCGGCAGCGCACAGAGCACCGCGACACACACTTCCTGTGCCAGATCCTCGACGAAGTGCCGGGCATCACCCGGCAGCCTCGACAGCCGGGTACGGCAGTACCGCAGAGCCAGGGGATGCACATGGGCCAGCAGATCGTGGGTGGCCCGCTGGTCACCCTCGACTGCGCGAGCGACGAGATCGCCGATTTCCTGCTTCCCGTCCTCGCGCATCGGACCATGGTGCCTTGGCGCCGCACGATCCGCGGCATCAGGTCCGTACTTGTGCGCTGAAGCGTTATGAGCGGCAGGTGCGCCGGCTGTCATGTCGTGCGCCCTCCCCTCGTGCCCGACCGACCCGTCCCCGAGGAACTCCATACCTCAAGGATGCGGCACCGCGCGGCGAATCGGACCGCCGGCGGACGCGGCGGCGTGCGGGGCACCCTGCCACCCCGCCCGCCACAGGGCGGGCGGGGATCCTCACTCCCCCGCATCGCTGCACGTCACAATGCCTTAGCGGACGAGTCCCCAACGGAAGCCCAGGGCCACCGCATGCGCGCGGTCCGAGGCGCCGAGCTTCTTGAAGAGGCGCCGGGCGTGGGTCTTGACCGTGTCCTCCGACAGGAACAGCTCCCGGCCGATCTCGGCGTTCGAGCGGCCGTGACTCATGCCCTCCAGCACCTGGATCTCCCGCGCGGTGAGCGTGGGTGCGGCACCCATCTCGGCGGACCGCAGCCGCCGTGGGGCGAGCCGCCACGTCGGGTCGGCCAGCGCCTGGGTCACCGTCGCCCGCAGTTCGGCGCGCGAGGCGTCCTTGTGCAGATAGCCGCGGGCACCGGCGGCGACCGCGAGCGCGACCCCGTCCAGATCCTCGGCCACCGTGAGCATGATGATCCGGGCGCCGGGATCGGCGGACAGCAGCCGGCGCACGGTCTCGACACCGCCGAGACCGGGCATCCGTACGTCCATCAAAATAAGGTCCGAGCGATCGGCGCCCCAGCGGCGGAGGACTTCCTCGCCGTTGGCCGCGGTCGTCACACGCTCGACGCCGGGCACGGTCGCAACCGCCCGACGGAGCGCCTCTCGGGCAAGCGGGGAGTCGTCGCAGACGAGGACGGATGTCATGACCGCCCTCCGCAGCTGATGCGCGTCACCTTGAGCCTCCAGGCTGGTACGTATCGTCACCTGTTGCGATTGACGGCCTCGGACACCTGCCCTACGGCTACCTCTGCCAATCGCCTCCGCACACTCAACGACGGTCACTCGAAAGAGTTACGGCTTCCGCGACCGAGTTCAGCACGCTCCGTGAGGAGCCGGATACGCAGACGACTCAACGGGCGACCGGCATCCGCGCGTGCACCCTATGCCCTATTTGGCTCTCTTTCTTCCATTTTGGAGGGGACTATGACTAGATTCGCAATGAGTCATATTTACATCTACTTCGACAGTAGATGTACCGTCGTGAGCACCGAGCCCGCATCAGCATCGCTTCGAGGGGACACGCAATGGCAGATTTCTCCCGCCTCCCGGGCCCGAACGCCGACCTGTGGGACTGGCAGCTGCTGGCCGCCTGTCGTGGCGTGGACAGCTCCCTCTTCTTCCACCCGGAGGGCGAGCGCGGAGCGGCCCGCAGCGCGCGTGAGACATCGGCGAAGGAGGTCTGTATGCGCTGCCCGGTACGGGCCGAGTGCGCGGCGCATGCACTGGCCGTCCGCGAGCCCTACGGGGTCTGGGGCGGTCTGACGGAGGACGAACGTGAGGAACTCATGGGCCGGGCACGCCACCGGCTGATCCCCGCGTCCTCCATGACCGGTCCTGCGGGCGGATCCGGCGGCTGACCCACGGGAGCGGATCGCTCCTGAAGAAACGTTCCTGCACGAGCCGTGCGGCCGCGGGCGCGGGTGGCGGAAGACGGCTGCGGTGAGCGGCGGGTCGGGGTGGGCG